>CAJJZM010000015.1:0-24515 GCA_905197595.1 uncultured Collinsella sp. | reverse complement strand
CAGATTGCCCCCGACACCATGCTCTTTGCGCTGCTGCGCGAGCAGGGTTGCGCGTCGGTGCGCTGCGCCTGCGAGACCACCAACTGCGGTTTGTGCACGGTGTGGCTCGACGGCGACCCGGTGCTGAGCTGCTCGGTTCCCGCCGCGCGCGTCGAGGGCCACACCATCACCACGCTTGAGGGCCTCAAGGCCGAGTCCGAGGCGCTCGCCCGTGCGATGGCTTCCGAAGGTGCCGAGCAGTGCGGTTTTTGCGCCCCCGGCCTCATCATGAACGTGCTGGCGCTTGCCCGCGCCGCCAAGGAGGACCCGAGCCTCGTCGCCACGCGCGAGGAGCTCTCGCGCCAGCTCGCCGGCAACCTCTGCCGTTGTAGCGGCTACGAGAGCCAGCTGCGCGCCATCGTGCGCTTCCTTAACGAGTCTGGCGTGCAGGTGGGCTTTGAGATGCCCGAGCTGCCGGTCAACGACACGAGCTCCGACGGCGTCTCCTACAAGCAGATCACCCATAAGCAGCCCAAGAAGGACTCGAAGGCCCTGCTCGAGGGCCGTCCCGTCTACACGGGCGACCTGGTGCCCGCCGGCGCCCTGATTGTCAAGCTCAAGCGCAGCCCGTACGCCCGCGCTAAGATCCGCTCCATCGATACGTCGCGCGCCCTGAAGGTGCCCGGCGTGGTGGGCGTCTACACCTACGAGGACGTGCCCAAGCGCCGCTTTACCATCGCCGGCCAGAGCTACCCGCAGCCGAGTCCCTACGACCGCCTGATCCTCGAGAACCTGGTGCGCTACCAAAACGAGGAGGTGGCGATCGTCGCCGCCGAGACCGAGGAGGCCGCCGACAAGGCGCTCAAACTCATCAAGGTCGACTACGAGGTGCTCGAGCCGCTGCTCGATTTTACCCAGGCACTCGATAACGACATCGTGGTTCACCCCGAGGGCGACGTGACCTTTATGTTCCCGCAGGGCGGCGATGTTCCGCGCAACCTGGTTTGCAGCGGTACCAGCGATTACGGCGATCTGGACGAGGCCTTCGCCCAGAGCGACATCGTCTTTGAGCGCACCTACACAAGCCAAGCCACGCAGACCGCGCCCATGGAAACCTTCCGCGCCTTCGCGACGACCGACGCGTTCGGGCGCATTTCGGTGACCACCTCGACGCAGGTGCCCTTCCACGTGCGCCGCATGGTCGCGCAGTCGCTCGACATTCCGCAGTCGCAGGTGCAGGTCATTAAGCCGCGCATCGGCGGCGGCTTTGGCTCAAAGCAGACGGGCTGCTGCGAGATCTTCGTGGCGTTTGTGACGCAGCAGACCGGCCGTCCGAGCTACTGCTGCTACACCCGCGAGGAGACCATCACCGCGGGCAACTCGCGCCACCAGATGCAGATGACCGTTAAGCTGGGCGCCATGAACGACGGCACCATCACGGTCATCGACCTGCATACGCTGTCCAACGCCGGCGCGTACGGTGAGCACGCTACCACGACGATCGGTCTCTCAGGCCACAAGAGCCTGCCCATCTACAACCATGTGAAGGCGAGCCGCTTTAGGTGGGATGCCGTCTACACCAACACCAACCGCGGCGGCGCGTATCGCGGCTATGGTGCCACCCAGGGCCAGTTTGCCGTGGAGAGCGCCGTCAACGAGCTCGCCGACATGCTGCACATGGACCCCGCCGACCTGCGCCTTAAGAACATCGTGCGCGAGGGCGAGATCATGCCGCAGTACTACAACGAGAAGCTCAACGCCTGCGCGCTCGACCGCTGTCTGCTGCGCGCGATGGACATGATCGGCTGGCGCGACAAGCCGCTGGCTGTGGACCTGGGCGACCGCGTGCGCGCCCTGGGCTGCGCGCTCACCATGCAGGGCTCGGGCATCTCCAACGTCGACATTGCCGGTATCGACATGCGCCTGGAAGAGGATGGCTTTATTACGATTTCGACCGGCGCCACCGACAACGGCATGGGCGTCGACACGATTCTGGCGCAGATTGCCGCTGAGGAGCTGGGCGTTGAAAGCTCGCTGATCGTGGTGCGCGGCGTGGACACCGACGTGTCTCCGTTCGATGCCGGCTCGTACGCGAGCTCGGGCACGTACGTGACGGGCCTGGCAGCCAAGAACGCCGCGACCGAGCTGCGCGAGAAGATCTGCGCCAAGGCCGCCCAGATGTGGGACGTGGACGCCGCCGATGTGGTGTTCGATGGCCAGTACGTGCGCCTGTCCGACGAGCGTGCCGCACGCGAGCAGAACCGCTACCTCACGCTGCGCGACTTTGCCAACCTGTGCGTCAAGAACATCGCGGGTGGCGACGCGCTCACCTCGCACTCCTCTGCCTGCCTGCCCGTTTCGCCTCCACCGTTTATGGCCGGCATTGCCGAGGTCGAGGTCGACAAGGCCACCGGCAAGGTGACTGTGGTGGACTATGCGGCGGCCGTTGACTGCGGCACCGTGATCAACGAGGCGCTCGCGCGCGTCCAGGCCGAGGGCGGCATTGCCCAGGGCATTGGCCATGCGCTCTACGAGATTGTTGAGCACGACGACCGCGGCCGCCTGCGCACCGGCAACTTTATGAGCTACAAGCTGCCCACGCGCCTGGATATCGGCAGCATTCGCGTAGCCTTTGAGCCGAGCTACGAGCCGACGGGTCCGTTTGGCGCCAAGTCGATCGGCGAGGTCGTCATCAACACGCCGCTCGCCGCCGTGGCCTCGGCCGTGGCGCACGCCACCGGCCACCAGGTGCGCTCGCTGCCCATCACGCCCGAGAAGGCCCTTCTGGGGGAGTAGCGGGTCAGCGAACAAGTCGTAATTGGCGGGGTGGGGCACCTCGCCCCGCCAATTGCACTCGTGGTGAGGTCGTGAGCCTGTAAAAGGTGTGCGTGCGCTTGCCGCTCGTATCTGCTATCATTCCTAATCTGTGCGCTCATGCGGGCGTGGCGGAATTGGTAGACGCGCCAGATTTAGGTTCTGGTGGGATTCCCGTGAAGGTTCGAGTCCTTTCGCCCGCACCATCGCACCTGCGTCGGCTTCGGCCGTCGCGACTCTTTGTTGCATAAAGGTACCAGCACCTCAGATAAGCTGGGCAGTATGAGGAGGAACGTGTTGAACATCACCGCTTCTGACGTCAAGGACGCCAAGCTCACCGCCACGGTCACCATCCCGGCCGCCGACGTCGACGCCGCGATCAAGAAGGCCTACAAGGACACCGCCAAGAAGTACCGCTTCCCGGGCTTCCGTGCCGGTAAGGCTCCCCGTCCGGTCATCGATTCCGCTCTTGGCGCCGAGGCTACCCTCGCTCAGGCCACCAACGACCTGATCGCCGCCAACGAGCCCGCCGTCCTCAACGAGCTGGACATCGTCCCCACCAAGAACGGTGACTACAAGGACCTCGACCTCGCTAAGGATCACGAGGACTACACCTACACCGTCGAGTTCTCCCTGCGTCCCGCCGCTGAGCTCTCCTCCTTCGACGCTGTCGAGATCGAGATGCCCCCTGCGGAGGTCACCGAGTCCGAGATCAACAACCAGGTCGAGATGCTCCTCAACTACCGCGCTACCTTCGAGGACGTTGAGGGTCGCGCCGTCGAGGCCGAGGACTATGTCACCGTCGACCTCAAGGCCGTCGAGAACGCCGACAACTTCGCCGCCGAGGGCCGCATGCTCATCGCCGGTAGCGACAGCAACCCCGCCGAGTTCAACGAGGCCCTGATCGGCGCTAACGTCGACGACGTCAAGACCGTCACCTGGACCGACGAGGTCGAGGAGGGCGAGGAGGCCGAGACCCACACCGTCGAGGTCACCGTCAAGGGCATCAAGGTCCGCAACACCCCCGAGCTCACCGACGAGCTCGTCAAGTCCGACTTTGGCTTTGACAGCATCGAGGCCATGCGCGACGCCATCAAGATCGAGATCGAGCAGGACAAGGCTTCCCGCCTCCCGGCCGAGAAGGAGAACCGTTGCGTCTCCGCTCTCGCCGAGCGCCTGCAGCTCGACGAGATGGACGCCGACTACGAGCAGTCCGTCTTTGAGGAGCTTGGCCAGAACTTCCTGTCCAACCTCGCCGCCCGTGGCATGACGCTCGACACCTGGCTGCCCGCTTCCGGCCTGACCATGGAGCAGTTCATCGGCGACCTGCACAAGCAGGCTAACGACGTTGCCCGTGAGTCCCTGGCTCTCGACGCCCTCGCTCGTGAGCTCAAGATTGAGGCCAACGAGGATGACATCAACGCCGAGTTCGAGAAGGCCGGCGTCAAGGACGTCGAGGCTTCCAAGGCCGAGTTCATCGCCGATGGCCGCATGCCTGCCGTCCGTGAGTCCATCCGTCGCTCCAAGGCCGTCGATCACCTGGTCGAGAACGCCAAGGTGACCGAGGTCGACGAGACCGCCAAGGACGCCGAGTAATTCTCGCCACCTTGCCCACGAGCGCTTGCGTGCGCCCATGATGGGGTAAAGTTATAAGCCGGTTATCCGGTTGCTTCGTACGGTGCCAGCCAATGCATAGCATGCGGGCACCGTACGTTTGTCTAGAACCACTATTGGTCCGTAAGAGAAATGGAGATGCGTATGATCGCTAAGTTCGATTCCGCCCTCGTGCCATACGTTATCGAGCAGACGCCGCGCGGCGAGCGCAGCTACGATATCTATTCGCGCCTGCTCAACGACCGCATTATCTTCTTGGGCGAGGAGATCAACTCCGTCAGCGCCAACCTGGTCGTTGCCCAGCTGCTGCATCTTGAGAGCCAGGATGCCGAGAAGGATATCTCGCTCTATATCAATTCGCCCGGTGGCGAGGTCTACTCCGGCCTGGCGATTCTGGACACCATGAACTTCATTAAGCCGCAGGTCTCCACCATTTGCGTGGGTATGGCCGCGTCTATGGCCGCCGTGCTGCTTTCGGCCGGCGCCAAGGGCAAGCGCTTCTGCCTGCCGCACTCCAAGGTCATGATTCACCAGCCCAGCGGTGGTGCCCAGGGTCAGCAGACCGAGATCGAGATCGTGGCCGAGGAGATCAAGAAGACTCGCCGCGAGCTCAACCAGATTCTGTCCGATGCCTCGGGCCAGCCGATCGAGAAGGTCCAGGCCGATACCGAGCGCGACAACTACCTGACCGCTGCCGAGGCCCTCGACTACGGCCTGATCGACCGTATCGTCACCTCGCGCGATCTCGCCGCGAAGGACGCCTAGGATGGCTGGTAACATGCAGGACAACTTTGACGAGAACGGCAACCCCATCCGCTGTTCCTTCTGCGGAAAAGAGCAGGGCCAGGTCCGTCGTCTTGTAAAAGGTCCGACCAACATCTTTATCTGTGACGAGTGCGTCGCCGCCTGCTCTGAGATCCTTGAGGAGTCGCTGGCTTCGGACTTTATGGACGCCGCCCGCAACGGCAAGCTGCCGGGTTTCCTCAACGATCACGGCCAGGCTGCGTCCCAGCCTGCCGTTGACCCCGAGGCCGAGGGCTTTGAGCTCGAGGACGACCGTCAGGTCATCACGCACGTGCCGACGCCGCACGAGATCTATGACGAGCTTTCGGCCTATGTCATGGGCCAGGAGGACGCCAAGCGCGCCATGTCGGTGGCCGTGTACAACCACTACCGTCGCGTGATCGAGGGCGGTGCCGCGGTGTCCGCCTTTGACGACGGCTTGGATTCGCAGCTCGGTGATGACATGGATGAGGTGGAGCTCGCCAAGTCCAACATTTTGCTGCTCGGTCCCACCGGTACCGGTAAGACGCTGCTGGCCCAGACGCTCGCGCGCATCCTCGAGGTGCCGTTTGCTATCGCCGACGCCACCGCGCTTACCGAGGCTGGTTACGTGGGCGAGGACGTGGAGAACATCCTGCTCAAGCTCATCAACGCCGCTGATGGCGACATTGAGCGTGCGCAGGTCGGTATTATCTATGTGGACGAGATCGACAAGATCGCTCGCAAGGCAGAGAACCTCTCCATCACCCGCGATGTTTCGGGCGAGGGCGTTCAGCAGGCACTGCTGAAGATTCTTGAGGGCACGGTGGCAAGCGTTCCGCCCACCGGCGGCCGCAAGCATCCCCAGCAGGAGCTGCTGCAGATCGACACGACGAACATCCTGTTCATCTGCGGCGGTGCCTTTGTGGGTCTGGACAAGATCATTGCCGATCGCGTGGGCAACAAGGGCGTGGGCTTTAACTCCGAGATCGCCGGCCCCACCTCGGTCGACGAGAACGACCTGCTGCGCCAGGTGCTCCCGCAGGACCTCAACGCCTTTGGCATGATCCCCGAGTTCGTGGGCCGTACGCCCGTCGTCACCCAGACGCAGGCGCTCGATGAGGACGACCTGGTGTCGATCCTGACCGAGCCCAAGAACGCCGTGGTGCGCCAGTACCGCAAGATGTTCCAGCTCGAGGATGTCGATCTTGAGTTTGAGGACGCGGCCCTGCACGAGATCGCCCGCATGGCGCTCGCCCGCAAGACCGGCGCCCGCGGCCTGCGCGCCATCTGCGAGGACGTGCTGCAGCAGACGATGTTCGACCTGCCCAGTGAGGAAGGCGTCACCAAGGTCGTCGTAACCGAAGCCTCCGTAAAAGGCACCGAACAGCCCCAACGCATCTACGGGTAAACCAGCCTAAAACGTGTTTCTAAATAGCCTCCGACCATCCACGGTCGGAGGCTATTTTATATATACGCAATAACCCCAACTACCTGTGTTATTCTGTGTGTTTGTTTAAGCCTCAGCGAAGTCATTCAGACTGAAGTAATCGATACCTAAGGGGAGGAATGTAGGCCCGATTTTCGTAGATTCCGCACGAGCCGAAGACCACGTAATGTGGTCTTCGAGCGAGCCCGGGACTTGACCGAGCGAAAATCTCAACCCGGCCCCTCGGACCGGAGCTGCGGTAACTTTGCTGCGAATCCTCGTGTCCGTTGAGCGACGTGCCCCACTCATAATGCTTGGGTCGGTGGGCTGATGTGTTGCATCCCTGAGGGCTAAAAGGTTGAAATGAAGGTGGACAGGCGGTGGAGGCCTTCGTCTAGGTCTTTGTCGGAGACGCAGTAGCTTAGGCGGATATGACCTTCGGTGCCGAAGCAGTCGCCCGGGACTAGGGCTACGTTTGCCTCTTCGATGGCTTTGATGCAGAAGTCTTCGCTGGTTAGGCCGAACTTTTTGATGCTCGGGAAAGTGTAGAAGGCTCCTGCGGGCTCTACTACGTCGAGGCCCATGGCGTATAAGGCTGCGAGGACGCGCTCGCGGCGGGCTCGGTAGACTTTGAGCATGGGGGTTGGGTCGACGGTGAGGGCTCGGGCTGCGGCGTCCATCTCGAAGGAGACGGCACTCGATACTAGGTATTGGTGGGCCTTGGCGATCTCGGCGATGACGGGGGCTGCGGCTGCGAGCCAACCCAAGCGCCAGCCGGTCATGGCCCATGGCTTGGAGAAGCTCTCGATGACGACCGTTTGCTCGCGTAGCTCCGGGTGGCGTTGGGCAAAGCGCTCGTAGCCGTCCACATAGACGAGGCGGTTGTATACGTCGTCGCAGACCACGTAGATGCCCGCCTGCTCCGCTACGCGCGCCACGGCGTCGAGCGATGCCGCGTTGAGAATGCAACCCGTGGGATTGTTGGGCGTGCAGATGACGATGGCCTTGGTCGCCGGGGTCACACAGGCGCGAAGCGCATCCTCGTCAATCTGAAATTGCGCAGGCTCCGTATCCAAAAAGACCGCTTTGGCGTGATTGGCTACGACGATGCTCTCGTACAGGCCAAAGGCCGGCGTGGGGATAATGACCTCGTCGCCGGGGTTGAGCATAGCCATGAATGTTGCCGACAGGGCCTCGGTCGCGCCGTCGGTCAGGATGACCTCGTCTGCCGAAAACGTAAGGCCCGCATCCCCCATGTAGGCAGACAGCGCCTCGCGCAGGGCGGGGCGACCGTTGTTGGGCGGATAGTGCGTGTCACCGCGGTCCAACGCGGCGGTCACCTCGGCGCTTATCACATCGGGCGTGGGAAAGTCGGGCTCGCCAAGCGCAAGCGCGATGCACCCTGGGTGCTGGGCGGCGAGCGCGTTAATCCGACGGATGCCGGAGGGCTTGAGCGTGGCAAGCGAGGTGTTCATAGGCAGACGCATGGCGTTCCTTTCGTAAGGGTTGCACTAGGATAGCGCGGCGAGGCGCCGCCAGACGGTGTAACCTAAACGGAAACCAACCGGAAAGGAGGCGGCATGGAGACGACCGCACGCGGCGATGTACCAAAAACGTTGCAGACCATTGCGTATATCAGCATTCCCGATAGCGCCGATCTTGAGTTTTTGCTCTGGGACCTGCAGGATGCCATCGCCGCCTATGCTCAGCTTTCTGGCACCGCGCTCCCCCACCCAGTCGATTTGGAGGCGGATGATGCCGGTGCAGTCGATGGCATGGTGCTCGCTGTTGACGATGCATTTGACGATGAGGCTACGATCGCTGTCGAGCAGATACTCGATCGCTTTGGCGGTACGGGAACGCGTGTCTATGCCGTGATTCGAGCCGCACAAGAGGGCGCTGAGCAGGCGCGTGGGGCCGCCGTTCGTCTGCACAAGGCATGCGAGCGCCAGGGCCAATTGTGGTGTGGCGGCGTTGTCATCTGCGCCGGCAGCGGCATCGCAGCGCTTCGCCATTCCCCACGCATGGGCCTCTTGCGCCGACCATTTTCGGAAGCGATGGATAAGCTCGTGGGCGCTGTGCGCATGGGCTGCTCCATTGAGCATGCGCAGCTGCTTGGCGGTGGCAATGCAGGCAGCGTCGACGTCGACGGCATGGTGCGCGCTAGGCCTGCTGTACCCGCGCCGATCTGGCGCACCATCATCAAACGCCTCGGCGCCCATGCTCAATCAAATATCTAAATTAGAGAGCAGCCCAGTCAACTGCCTCGCGCCAGCGCTCGACAAGGCGCTCCAGACGCCAAGCCGCATTGGCAGGACTTGTCGAGGGTAGGACGATGGCGGGCAGCCCGGTGCGTTCTTGTAGATAGCGCTTGTAGAGCCGGCCAGCCGTACCACCGTTGCATATCACCTGCTCAATGGGAGCTGCGTCGGTAATGCACTCGATATGTGCCGGCACAACGCTACGAATGCTCGCGTCGCTCGAGCCCTTAATGTCGCAGCTCTCGATCACATCCCACAGAGCCACGCCGCCGTTCAGCAGCATGGATCGCTTGGCGGCAATCGAGGCGTCGAGCGTCGCGGGCTCGCTGTCCGCCAAAGGGTCGCCCTCGTTGGGCGGCACAGGCACTCCGAGGCACGCGGCCATCACGCGCCAAAAGCGGTTCTGCGGATTGCCATAGTAGAAGGCATTAGCACGCGAGAGCACCGAGGGAAACGACCCGAGCACCAAAACGCTCGAGCGCTCGTCAAACACGGGTTCAAACCCATGCTCAATATGTTGATAGCCCTCGTCGGACGCAGCCATGGCCTAGGCCCTCAGCAGATAACGCACCTCGTAGGGCGCAAGCTCAAGGGCAACCGTCAGCTCAACCGTGGGCGCGCCGTCGGCCAGCAGGTCGACAAAGGACCCATTGAGCTCGCCAGCGCCAAAGGTGTAAGGCTCGCCCACGGCGTTCACCGCCACGAGCACCGTCGCGTCGTCGCAGGCACGCTCGAACAGCAGCTGCTTGTTCTGGATCACCACGTTGCGGTACGCGCCGTAGTTGAGAGCGCGTGCCGCCGCACCGTCTGTCGAGCGCAGGTGCGCGAGCTGTTTGATGAAGGCCGACAGCTCGTTGGGCGCAGGCTCATCGAGCGCAGGACGCAGCGCCCAATCGCCATCGGGGCCGCCCTTTTCGCCGGCAATTCCCCACTCGCTGCCATAGTAGACGCACGGGATGCCCGGCATGCCAAAGAGCATGCCATAGGCGGGACGCAGGCAGGACTTGTCGGTCAGGATACTCGCCAGGCGCGGCACGTCGTGGTTGTCGACAAACGACAGCAGGTGTTTGCCGCGGTAGATGCACCACGGGTCGCCGCCAAACTGGCGGTGCAGCGAATGGGCGATCTCGAACATGTTGACCGAGTTAAAGCTGGAGTACAGGCCCTTGTAGCACTCGTAGTTGGTGCAGGAGTCGAGCATCTCGTCGTTGACGATCTGGTTGTAGTCGCCGTGGAGCGTCTCGCCGATCAGCACAAAGTCGGGCTTGAGCTCACGGGTAAAGGCGTGTAGGCGGCGCATAAAGTCGCGGTCGAGCATATAGGCGACGTCCAGGCGCAGGCCGTCGACGCCAAAGACGTCGGCCCAACGGCGCACGGACTCGAGCAGGTAATCGACCACAGCGGGATTTTGCAGGTTGAGCTTCACAAGCTCAAAATGGCCTTCCCAGCCCTCGTACCAAAAGCCGTCGCCGTAGCACGAGTCGCCGTCAAAGCTGATGTGGAACCAGTCCTTGTACGGCGAGCCCCACTTGCGCTCCTGAACATCGCGGAAGGCCCAAAAGCCGCGACCGACGTGGTTGAAGACGGCATCGAGCACTACGCGGATGCCGTGGGCGTGCAGCGTCTCGCATACGGCGGCAAAATCGGCATCCCCACCCAGGCGGCGATCGATATGGCGCAGGCTGCGCGTATCGTAGCCGTGGCTGTCGGATTCGAGCGGCGGGTTAATGAGCACAGCACCGATGCCGAGCTCTTGCAGGTAGTCGGCCCATTGGGCAATCTTCATGATAGGAGCATCGGGGTTGGGCGCGGCGTTGGCAGCCTGGGCGAGCTCATCCTCGGCAACGGGCGCGGCGTTTTCGCGCGGAGCTCCGCAAAAGCCCAGCGGATAGATCTGATAGAACGTCGTCTCGAATGCCCACATAGCAACCTCCCGGTAAGCTCAACACAACGACATCCATTGTATGCCCAGCCTGTATCCTCTCCCCCAAAATAAGTTGCGGCGAAATAGTTCCCGCTTGGGCCTTCAGAGGCCTTAAACAGGAGCTATTCCACCGCAACTGATGAGGGGACGTGATTAGGCGACGGGCTTGGCGCGGCGGATGGCCGGGAACAGTACGGTGATGGCGAGGATGACGCCCACGGCAGCAATCGCACCGCCCGCGTAGCCGATCCAGGCGATACCGGGGCCCGAAACCACGGCTCCGCCAATCGCGGTACCCGTGCCAATGCCCAGATTGAACAGGCCCGAGAAGACCGACATGGCGACGGCCGACGAATCTGCCGGCGTGTGCTTGATGAGCTCGGCTTGGAACGCCACGTTAAAGGCCGTGGCGCAGCAGCCCCACAGCGCGCAGACGGCAAGCACTGCCACGAGCGACGATGCGGCCGGACCCATGAGCAGCAGAGCCACCGGCACGCCGGAGAGCGTAATCGCGAGGAACGGGAAGCGGTGCCCATCGAACAGTCGGCCGAATAGCCAGCTTCCGAGCAGACCAGAGCAGCCGAACGCCGTCAGCGTCATGGTGATGGCGCCCGCGTCGACGTGCGCGACCTGTGCCAAGAACGGCTCGATATAGCTGTAACCCGCATAATAGCCGGTCGCCATAAAGACCGTGACCGCATAAAGCGCGATGAGGAACGGGTTCTTGAGCAGCTCGGGAAGCTGTTTGAGCGTAAAGCGCTCACCCGCCGGCATGGCCGGGAACACCGCTGCCTGGTACACCACCGCGGCGGCAGAAAAGACCCCGACCACGGCAAACGTCATGCGCCAGCCCACGGCCAGGCCGATGGCGCGGCCGATCGGCAGGCCAAAGATCTGCGCGATGGACGAGCCCGTGGCGATCATGCTAATGGCGAGCGCCCCGTGGCGACTGTCGACCAGGCGCGAGGCCATAATCGAGGCGACCGACCAGAACACGGCATGTGCGCAAGCGACCACCAGGCGCGCACAGACCAGGATGGGATATGTCGGTGCCACAGCGGACAGGAACTGACCCAGAGAAAACACGGCGAGCACGCCGAGCAGCATACGCTTGAACTCAAAGCGCGAGGCAAACACCATAAGCGGCAGCGACAGCAGCATGACGCCCCAGGCATAGACCGAAATCATGATGCCTGCCTGGGCCTCGGTGAGCGAGAACGACGCGGCGATATCAGTCAGAAGGCCGATGGGCATGAACTCTGATGTGTTGAATACGAACGCGCAACAGGCGAGCCCGATAAGAGGGAGCCACTGCTTGAGTGAGATGCCATCTTGTCTTGCCTGAGTCATGTAGGAACCCTCTCCGATTGTCTTGAGCGATGGGCGATTATATAGCAACGGCCCCGCATCCGTCAGCAACAGATGCGGGGCCGTAATCAACTCAATACACAGAGGTTGCGCCATCAATAAATAACTAAGCCAGCCCCAGCAATATGCCCGCCGAATGCACGACAAACGCCACGATCCAGGCGACCGTCACCTGAAACGCGAATACGGCCACGGCATAGCGCCCGCCCAGCTCACTCTTGACGGCGCCGATTGCCGCCACGCAGGGCGGGTACAGCAGCGTAAAGACCAGGAACACGTAAGCGGTAAACGGTGAAAACATGGTCGACAGTGCCGCGGGTGACGTTGCACCCAAAAGTACGGTGAGGGTCGAGATGACGCTCTCCTTGGCGATAAGTCCGGTGACGAGCGCCGTGGATGCACGCCAGTCGCCAAAGCCAAGCGGCGCCAGCGCCGGCGCGATAATGCTACCCAGACCGGCAAGTAGGCTCTGCGACTGATCGGCGACCACATTAAAGCGAATGTCGAACGTCTGCAGGAACCAGATGACCACCGTAGCGGCAAAGATAATGGTAAAGGCCTTGGTAATAAAGTCTTTGGCCTTATCCCATGCCAGCATCACCGTCGTCTTGACGCTCGGCAGACGGTAATTGGGGAGCTCCATGATAAACGGCACCGGGTCCCCCTTAAATGCCGTGCGGTTAAGCACCAAAGCCGCGATGCAACCGACCGCAATGCCAATCAGATAGAGCGAGACCATGGCGGGAACTGTCGCCTGCGGGAAGAATGCTCCGCACAGCAAGCCGTAGACCGGCAACTTGGCCGAGCAGCTCATGAACGGCGTGAGCATAACCGTCATCTTGCGGTCGTGCTCGGATGGGAGCGTACGGGTTGACATGATTGCCGGCACGGTACAGCCAAAACCGACGAGCATGGGCACAAAGCTGCGGCCCGACAGGCCAAAGCGACGCAGCACCTTATCCATGACAAAGGCCACGCGCGCCATGTATCCGGAGTCTTCCAGAATGGAGAGGAACAAGAAGAGCACGACGATAATCGGCAGGAAGGTCAGCACGCTGCCCACACCCGTAAGCACGCCGTCGACAGCCAGCGAGCGCACCACGTCGTTGGTGCCGAACGCCTTGAGACCCGCATCGGCCGAGGCGATGATGGCAGCGATGCCGTCCTCCATGAGTCCCTGCAACGCCGCGCCGATCACGCCAAACGTCAGCCAAAAGACGAGGCCCATGATCACCAGGAATGCCGGAATGGCCGTGTAGCGACCCGTCAGGATGCGGTCGATCTTAACGGAGCGCACGTGCTCGCGGCTCTCGTGCGGCTTGACGACGCAACGCCCGCACACGTCGCCGATAAAGCCAAAGCGCATATCGGCCAGCGCGGACAGGCGGTCGGTGCCGGCCTCGCCCTCCATCTGGGTAATGATGTGCTCGATAGCGTCGAGCTCGTTGCGATCCAGGTGAAGCGCCTCGGTCACCAGCTCGTCGCCCTCAACCAGCTTGGTCGCTGCAAAGCGCACCGGGATGTGCGCCGTCACGGCATGGTCCTCGATAAGGTTGGCAATACCGTGGATGCAGCGATGCAGTGCACCACCGTCCGAGCCATCGGGCGCGCAGAAGTCCAGGCGACCGGGGCGCTCGCGGAACCGCGCCACGTGCAAGGCATGATCCACCAGCTCGCCGATACCCTCGTTGCGGGCAGCGCTAATGGGGACAACAGGCACGCCCAACAGGCTCTCGAGCAGGTTGACGTCCACGGCGCCGCCGTTGGCCGTCACCTCGTCCATCATGTTGAGCGCGATGACCATGGGGCAGTCGAGCTCCATAAGCTGCAGCGTCAGGTACAGGTTGCGCTCGATATTGGTGGCGTCGATGATATCGATGATGGCATCGGGATGCTCGTCAAGGATAAACTGGCGGCTCACAATCTCCTCGCCCGTGTACGGCGACAGGGAGTAAATGCCGGGCAGGTCGGTAACGCTCGCCTCGGGGTGGTTACGGATAGTGCCGTCCTTGCGGTCGACCGTCACGCCGGGAAAGTTACCGACGTGCTGGTTGGAGCCCGTAAGCTGGTTGAACAGCGTGGTCTTACCGCAGTTTTGGTTGCCGGCGAGGGCAAAGTGCAGCGGTACGCCCTCGGGTACGGCCGTTTTTGCCGCACGGGGCGAATACGTCCCCTCGCCGAGTGCCGGATGCTCCGTCGTGCCGATTGCAGCGTTAGCGCGCGGACCCATATCGGTATCGTGAATGCCCACGAGCTCAATGCGGGCGGCATCGTCCTTGCGCAGTGTCAACTCGTAGCCACGCAGACGGATCTCGAGCGGGTCGCCCATGGGAGCGTACTTCATCATGGTGACTTCGGTGCCCGGCGTGAGTCCCATGTCCAAAATATGCTGTCGGAGCGCCTGATCATCGGATGTCACCGATGCGACAACGGCGTCCTTTCCAATCTCGAGTGTATCGAGCTTCACGCGCTCATCCTTTCGTTAGACGCGGTTAACCGTTTACCGGGGCTAACCAACTCGTAACGACAAATGATAGCGCTCTGAACTATTTTATAAAGTCAAATACCGATGTTTACCTGCGCAAACTTTATGCGATGCGCCCCGAAAGCTCTTTGCGCATACCGCTCAGCGAGATCGAAACGGAACCCGACCGCGCGGTAGCAGTGAGTCGATCACCCTCGACTGACCCCGTGCATGTAAAGGGTGCCTTGCCCATCAAGACGTGGGAGATAGTACCCGAGAGTTCAAAGAAATCGCCCTCAGCGCGGGCACTCGAGAGAGCGATATTGAGACCCCTGACGTTTAGTACTGCCCTGAGCACGCCGTTCACCCCATGTGAAAACGTCACCTCGCCGCGTTTACTCCCCACCGGCGTCTGGGCCGAAACCACATACGTACCCTCAAGCATGGCTCCTCCTCTGAGTAGGCTTTTTGAAATGGCCATCTAGTCTACTTTGCTGCGAGACGGCTTGCCCAGAAACCGCGAGCACACAATGACGTTCAATCAACAGATTGCTGCAAGGGAAGCAAGCGTGCAAGGGGGACAGATTACTTTTGACACCATTTGCGCCAACGGACGGGATGCGGAGCGACGACCGTGCAGGTGGATTCCGGATCGTCGCTTCCTCCGTCCCCCAGCGAATCAAAACGAAGTTGCGGTGGAATAGTTCCTGTTTGAAGCTTTAACCAGTAAAACAGGAACTATTCCACCGCAACTGCAAAAGCCCGCGCTGGCAACAAATGTCACCTGCGCAGGCTTGGTGGGCGCTCACAAAGGCACGTAATAGAGACCCACATCAGTTATGGAATGCCAAGCAGCATCGATACGCGATGCCCGCCGGCCTACCAAGCAACGAAGCTCGCCGTAGCCTTAGACGATCGGCGCGATGCCGGCAAAGTGCAGATACAGCGAGATAACTGCCACGACAATGACCACTGCTGCGATCAGCTTGTCGTGCAGATGCGGAAGCACCTGCTTGCCGCGGCCGCGCTCGCCCAGAATATAGACGGGGATGGCTGGGGCAAAAAGGATCGTCGTGATCATGACGCCCTGGAGGCCCGTCGACCACACCAGGAACAGCGTGTAGATAAAGCCGAGCGTACCAAAGAAGCGTGCTTTGCCGACACTCGGCGCGTGCGGCCCGTCCAAATGCTCGTTCTTCCAGCCGATCACCATGTAATAGGCAGCCGAGCAGACATACGGAACCAGAATCGTGTTGACCGCGCAGCTATAGAAGAACTGGTAGGTGCTCGCCGCCACATACGACACAATTAAGAAGAGTTGCGTGATGCCGGAGCTCACGAGAACCGTTACCACCGGGGCATCGTGCTTGTTCGTCTTAGCAAACGCCAGCGGGAAGGAGCCCTGACGCGCCGCCTCAAACGGCGTCTCGGATGCAATGATGACGTAGCCCAGCATCGCGCCGACCAGCGAGAGAATAACGCCAAGGTTTACGATGGCAGCTCCTACCGGACCGATTGCGCACTCGAGAATTCCCGCCATGGAGGGCGTTGCGAGCTGTGCCATTTCCTCACGCGGCATAATGCCGAGCGACAGCATCGAGATGATCAGATACAGCGTGAACACGGCTGCAAATCCAAGCGCCGTCGAGCGACCGACATCGCGCACATACTTTGCACGGCCCGAGATGACGACAGCGCCCTCGATGCCCGTGAAGACCCAGACAAGGGCAATCATGGTCGAGACAACCTGCTCGCCAAAGCCGGGGCCAGCCGGTTCTCCCCAGAAGTTGTCCATAAAGATATCGACGTCGAACTTACCCAGGAGCACAATGCTCAGCACAAAGAGTCCCAGCGGCACCAACTTCGCCAAGGTGACGATCGTGTTAATGCCCGCAGCTTCCTTAACGCCACGAAGCACGAGAGCGGTAAGGAACCACAGAAACACGCTGGCACAGATGATGGAAAGCAGATTGTTGCCCGTGCCGAATGCAGGGAAGAAATAGCCAAGCGCGCTAAACAGCAAGAGTGCAAAGCTCACGTTGGAAAGGCATGCGCTGATCCAGTAGCCCCAAGCGGAGTTGAATCCAACATAATCGCCAAAACCGGCGGCGGCGTATGCATAGATACCGCCGGTCAGGTCGGGACGAGCCTGAGACAAACCGTTGAACACCATCATCAGCGCAAAGACGCCAATAAAGCAAATTCCCCACGAGACGATAACCGCGCCGGTATTGGCTCCGCCTGCCGCCATATCGCCGGCAAGAGAGAAGATACCGCCGCAAATGCTCGCAGTGATGACCATCATGGTCAGACGAAAGAGATCCAGACCATTGGGGTCGATTATCTCGTCGTTGCAAGTTTTAGAGGCCATATATGTGCACCCCCTCAGTCAAGCGACCGTATGAAGATGGCCCGGACGTCCCGAATCGGGTGCCGGGCCATCGGTCAAGCGATCATTAAGCTAGTAAAGCGGCCGCATTAGAAGCGCAGTGACAGGCAGGAGAGGCCTCCGTCGACCTTGCGATACTCGGAGGTGTCGACAACGAGCGTCTTGTAGCCCAGATCCTGCACGGCCTTGAGCACGGTCGGATAGCCCTCGGCAACGATGACCGTACCGTTGACCCAGATGCAGTTGGCGCCGTAAGCCTCGTCCTCGGGCACGACGATCTTGTTGTACTGGGCAAAGTCGGGCTTATCGATGAACTCACCGGAGACGAGCATGTTGTTGTCCTCGATGTAGTTGACACCCGTCTTGAGGTGCAGGACCTCCTCCAGAGGCACCTCGGAGCCCTCGAGGCCCCAGCCCTCGAGAATCTCGCAGAACTGGCGGATACCCTCTTCGTTGGTGCGAGCAGAGCGACCGACGTAGAAGTGGTCGCCGACCATCATGACGTCGCCGCCGTCGAGCGTGCCGGGGGAAACGATGTGCTTGACATGCTCGTCGTCAAAGAAGCGACGGACGACCGGCTCGATTTCGTCCTTCTCGCCATTACGACTGTCGGCGCCGGGGTTGGTAATGATGGCGCCGCAGCGAGTGATAACGGCCGGATCCTCGACAAAGCAGCTGTCGGGATACTGCTCAAGCGCCGGCAGCACCGACACGTCAACGCCACACTGCTCGAGTGCATGCTCGTAATCGTAGTGCTCCTCGATAGCGCGCTCGTAGATGGGCTGGCCAAGCTCGGGAGCGCTCGTGATGCCATTGCTCAGGGACTTGCCGGGACGACGGATGATGACGTGGCTGAACTTAGTCATGATGATCCTCCTTGGATCTCATAGTACTGAGCGGACTTCCTTGCGTCCGCCTTCCTTCCGATGGCTTTATCTTAGGGTGTCTTTACTGTTTTGTATATTGTATACAATCCTGAACGGTAGATATTTGTCGGTAAGCGTATTATTGCTTCTTCTGGTTTGGTAGCGCGATTTAACTGGTCGTTCTATAATTCAATTAGCCTATTGAGGCGAAACGTATTTATTTTTGAAAATATACAGTTGAGGAATATAAGCTCATGGAAACGCTCCGAAGACCCTTGAAGGATCATGTATACGACTATATTTCGAGTCGCATAGACGCCGGCGAGCTTTCGGCCGGCGACCGCGTGAGCGAGCAGGCGATCTGCGATGCCATGGGCGTGTCGCGCACGCCGGTTCGCGAGGCGCTCATCCAGCTGGCAAGCGACGGCTATCTGGACAATCTCCCCCGCCGCGGATTCCGCGTCCGAGGGTTCGATCAGCAAAACGCCGTTGAAGTCTTTGAGATTATGGGGCCTCTCGACGGGCAGGCGGCATACCTCGCCTGCCCTCTCCTAACCGACGAGGACATCATGCAGCTGAAGTTTTTGGTTGGGTCCATGGACCTTGCGATCCAAGGCGGTCTTATCCGAAAGTACGACGACATTCAGCGGGACTTTCACCTCACGTACTTCAACCGCTGCGGCAACGACCGTCTGCGCGACATGATTTCGCAACTCGAGCGCTGCTTTATCAAGCGCGATTACGAGACTGTCGACCAGGAGACGGCGTGCGAACTGCTCAATAAAGCCAACAACGAACATGCTCATATTCTTGAGTTGTTCGAAGCACGAGATGCGACGGGCGTGCGCGACTACGTTCGCGATGTCCATTGGAACACAGAAAACGCCCAGTTCACCGTCTGGTAGGAAAGCAACAAGGGACGACGTCGGTCTTAAACCTTGGCGACAGCACCGCCCAAACTAATCCGCTTTCCTCCGTCCCCGAGGGATCATTCTTCTGGCAGCCAAGACAACGCCGATGCTTTGGCGCGGACAGCGAAAGCCCGCCAGAGCGAGCAAGGTGCCTTGAAACAAGGCGGCATTGACCTTCTGGTCATGCCGCCGAAGTTGAAAGGCAGATTGCCGCTCTGGCGGGCTTGCAGCGTCGAGCTGTTACGCGGTTTGGTAAAACCGCGTAACTAGAAACCGTGGCGCTCCAGGAAGCGGAAGGCTAGGCGAATCCAGGGACGGACCGCCACTTGCTTGTCCTCATTGTCGACCGCAGTGTTGGCGTTGCCGAGCGAAAGGCCGTGACCGCCCTGGTCAAAGACGTGCGTCTCGCAAGCGACGCCCTCCTCGGCCATGCGCTGCGCAAACGGATAGACCTGCGCGATCGGCGCCGTCTTGTCGTCGGACACGCCCCACACAAAGGTCGGGGGCATCTGACGCGAAACATGCGTGGTGGGGCAGATGTCGGCCAGGTGCTCGTCGGTCGCCTCGCCGCCCGTCACCATCGACAGATAGTCGTTGAGCAAATCGCGCCCCGTCTTGCCACCCGTCTTGGGCACGCGCAGGTCGATGCGCGGGTCGCGTGTCTGCATATCACGCACATAGGCAAGGTCGAGCAACGGATAGCCCAGCACCACGGCATCGGGGCGAATATCTTCCGCGCGCGCCCCTGCCAGGCCCGCGAAGGGACCAGTCTTCCACTGCGTTGCCAGCGAAGCGCAAATCATGCCGCCCGCCGAGAAGCCCACGACGCACACGCGCTTGGGATCGACATGCCACTCGTCGGCGTTGGCGCGCACGGTAGCGACCATCTTGGCAAGGTCTGCCTGCGGGTGCGGAAAACTCACGTCACCCGTGCCACTCGTCACATAGTTGAGCACAAAGGCCTGGTAACCGTGATCCAAAAACGCAAACGCCACGGGATCCTGCTCGTGCGGAGCGATATGCGTAAACCCGCCTCCGCCGCAGATGATCACCGCGGGGCGGCGGCCATTGGGCTTGTCGGGCAGCGGCTCGGCACCCAAATACGTAAACGTCGCCGGATAATCCTCGGTCGGCTCCTCGCCCCACAGCGCGTGATTCTCGACAATCATATGTGCTCCCTTCGCGCAGATTATGCGCACTATTTTTCGTCCTCAAGCGTACCCCAGTTGGACCCATGGCGCAGAAACACTCACGCAATAAGTTCCCTTTCAACTGATATATCACATAATCGCAGCTCAGCGCTATCGTTTCACAGCGTAAAATAGGGACGCTGACTGTGCCGGGAAACACGTACGAAACGTTTCCGGCAAACCACACGCGTGCAACATGCGCGCTTGATACGTTGGAGGCAACTATGGGTCTGCTCGATTCGCTTAAGTCCACCTTCACCTCGACGGGCGAGGCGTCCGTTCCGCCCGCAGCAAGCTTCGCCACCCGCGAAGGCGTCATCTATGCCCCCGTCAACGGCGTGCTCGTCAACCTGGACGAGGTCCCCGACGAGACCATCGCCTCGGGCATGCTCGGTCAGGGCTACGGCATCGAGCCCATCACTGGCACCATCTATGCGCCCGCCAACGGTCGCATCGGCGCCACCACCGTCACCAACCACTCCATCGGCATGATCACCGAAGACGGCCTACGCGTGTTTATCCACGTCGGCCTGGGCACCGTGGAAATGAACGGCAAAGGTTTTGCCCGCTTTGTCGAGATGGGCGATGTAGTCAAGGCCGGCCAGCCGCTCATCAGCTTCGACCGCGACGCCATTAAGGCCGCTGGCCACGAGGACATCGTGACCGTCATCATCTCTGAGCTCGACCGCCTCAAGAGCATCGACCACGTCGGCGAGTCTGGCACGCTTATCGGCGGCAATCCGCTCGTCAAGCTCGGCGATCCGCTGCTGGTTGCCAAGACCAAGTAGCCGAGCATCATCGCATAAAGGCTCAACCACCCGTGCATCTTTGCCGCATCTGTGTTGTTGTTTTTGCCTATGTAGAGATCCTGAAACGTTTCTATATAGGCAGCTGAGCATCAACACAGGTGCGGCTTTTGCGTAGCGAAGCATCGCCCCGTGGCATGTTGTTCAACCGCACGAACCCCCTTCCCATGTCCGCGCAGAGCGCTAGACTGCTAGGTCGACATTGGAGGAAAGATCGATGCAAAACACACCCACGGGCGCCGCACATGCCGCGCCTCAACGCAACCAACGCATCGTCGCGCTCGACGGGCTCCGCGCCCTCGCCATCGCCGGCGTCATCCTATATCACCTTCGCCCCAGCCGCCTGACCGGCGGTTTTTTGGGCGTTACACTCTTCTTTACGCTGAGTGGCTATCTCGCCACCAAAAGCATTATGCGAGCAACGGCACGCGACGGGTTCTCATACCCGCGCTATATCGCCCGCCGTACCACGCGCCTTATGCCACCGATTCTTGTAACCATCGCGCTTACCGCCGTGGCCACCTATATCGCGGCTCCGAGCCTGCTGCCTAAGGTGCAGCAGGACGCTCTGCCGTCGGCATTGTTCTTGAGCAACTGGTTCTATATCTTTCGCAACGTCTCGTATTTTGCCGCCGCAGGACTCCCCTCGCCGCTCACGCACCTGTGGTTCTGCGGCGTCCAGATGCAGTTCTATCTGGTATGGCCACTCATCCTTATGGTGCTCTGTAGCAAAACTAGGTCGCGCAACACCGCTATCGGCGTCACGATCACGTTCATACTGATATCAACAGCAGCGATGGCCCTCATGTTCGACCCCATGGCCGACACATCGCGCGTCTACTACGGAACCGACGCCCGTGCCGCCGAGCTTCTATGCGGAGCCTTAGCCGCCATCGCTGCGCCGCGTCTGCGCGAGATGCTGAGCGGCGACGCCCGTACCCCCGGCGCCAGCAAGGGTATCTCGAAGGTCAACGTGGTCTCCGTCGCATGGCTCGCTGCCGTCATAACCGGCGCGTTCACGCTGACCGGAGAGAACCCCCTGCTCTACCGGGGTGGCTTTTTGCTGCTTGCCCTACTCACCGGGCTTCTTATCATCTGCGTGCAAAACACGGAATGTATCGTGCGTCGTCTGTTGTCGGTCAAGCCGCTCGTCTGGCTAGGCCAGCGCTCGTTCTCGGTCTATCTGGTGCACTACCCCCTGCTCATCCTTATGAACCCCGCAACCCGCACCACCCGCATCGCCTGGTGGGAGCAGGTATTACAGCTTGTGCTGATCCTTGCGGTAGCCGAGGTTTTCTATCGCCTCGTCGAACGCCCTTGGTCCCACAAGCCGGCCCAACAGGACAGCACGGCAAGAAGGCACGTCCTCGCGCCCGCCATGATGCTCCCCGCGCTTGGCGCCGCATGCGTCGCTGCACTTGCCTTCGCGCCACTTGACTGGGCAGGCATCGCCACCGCCCGCGCCGAGCAGCTCCGCCCCGAGCTTGCCCAAAACGCGGCCTCGTCCAAGAACAACGGCGCCGGCGGCAAGAGCGCCGAGTCCGCATCCAACCAAGACGCTCAGCCCAACGACGCCGCTCAGCAAAAGCCCAAAGAGGGACCTATCGCCGAAAAGGTCCCGAAGAACCTTGACTGGAAGAGCTTTACCTACGACGAGGCAACCGGAACCTGCGACGCCCGCGTGCTCATGATCGGCGACTCGGTCACCGCAGGTGCGCAACCTGGCATTCAGGCGGTGCTTCCCAACGCGCACATCGACGGCGTCGTGAGCCGCCAGTTCTACACCTTCCAGGATGTCTACGCGCAGGACAGCGCCAACTACGACCCGAGCGTGGTCATCTGTGCACTTGGCACCAATGGCCTCATCCGCGACCCCCAGCAGGTGCAGGACGTGATTAATGCCGTGGGCGGCAAGCCCATCTACTTTGTGACCGTGCGCGTGCCGCTCGAGCTGCAGGACCGCAATAACCAGACGATCCGCGATGCATGCGCCCAAAACGACAACGCCGGCGTCATCGACTGGAACGGTGCCTCAGAGGGCCACAGCGAATACCTTGTCGACGACGGCACACACCTCACCCAGGCGGGAATCGACACCTACGCAGCCCTCATCCGCCAAGCCATCTGCGGGCACTAGGCACCGCAAAATCGGCGCTTGCGCGGTGCCCACGTCACGCCCATACATCGAGCTTGCCGTTTTGCTACGCTCCACTCGCGGGTTAGAATGGTTAACTGTTTGGAAATAATCCGTACAACCGTTATGGGAGGATACGTGAACCGCACCAAAATCGCGCAGCTCTATACGCACGCCGAGACGCTCGGTGGCCAGACCGTCACCGTTGCCGGCTGGGTCAAATCCGTCCGCGACATGAAGAACTTTGGCTTCGTTACACTCAACGACGGCAGCTGCTTCCGCGACCTGCAGGTCGTCATGAACCGCGAGGCACTCGACAACTACGACGAGATCGCCCACCAAAACGTCTCGGCCGCACTCATTTGCACCGGCACCGTCAAGCTGACCCCCGATGCGCCCCAGCCCTTCGAGCTTTCTGCCACCTCCATCGAGGTCGAGGGCGTCAGCGCTCCGGATTACCCGCTGCAGAAGAAGCGCGCAACCGTCGAGTTCCTGCGCACCCAGCAGCACCTGCGCCCGCGCACCAACCTGTTCCGCGCCGTGTTCCGCATCCGCTCTGTCGCGGCTGCCGCTATCCACCGCTTCTTCCAGGAGCAGGGCTTTGTCTACGTCAACACTCCCATCATCACCACGAGTGACTGCGAGGGCGCCGGCGAGATGTTCCGCGTGACCACGCTCGACCCCAAAAACCCGCCCCTCACCGAGTCCGGCGAGGTCGACTGGAGCCAGGACTTCTTTGGCAAGCATGCGAGCCTCACCGTGTCCGGCCAGCTCAATGCCGAGAACTTTGCCATGGCCTTTGGCGACGTGTACACCTTTGGCCCCACCTTCCGCGCCGAGAACTCCAACACCACGCGCCACGCCGCCGAGTTTTGGATGATCGAGCCCGAGATGGCATTTGCCGATCTGAACGACTACATGGATAACGCCGAGGCCATGCTCAAGTATGTCCTCAAGGACGTCATGGCAACCTGCCCCGACGAGCTCAATATGCTCAACAAGTTTGTGGACAAGGGTCTGCTCGAGCGCCTGGACCATGTCGCCAACTCCGACTTTGCCCGCGTCACCTATACCGAGGCCGTCGAAATCCTGGAGCAGGCCGTCGCCGCCGGTCACAAGTTTGACTATCCCGTGAGCTGGGGCATCGACCTGCAAACCGAGCACGAGCGTTTCCTGACCGAGGAGCACTTTAAGCGCCCGACCTTCGTAACCGACTACCCGGCCGAGATCAAGGCGTTCTACATGCGCATGAACGAGGACGGCAAGACCGTCGCCGCCGCCGACTGTCTGGTTCCCGGTATCGGCGAGATTATCGGCGGCTCCCAGCGCGAGGAGCGCCTGGATCTGCTCGAGGCCCGCATCAAGGACCTGGGCATGAATCCCGAGCAGTACAAGTACTACCTTGACCTGCGCCGCTACGGTTCCTGCAAGCACGCCGGCTACGGTCTGGGCTTCGAGCGCTTGGTGATGTACCTCACCGGCGTGGGCAACATCCGCGACGTCCTGCCGCACCCGCGCACCGTGGGCAACGCCGACTTCTAATCGTCGGGCACTAGCTCGCGTCGCCACGCGCAACACTCATCGCACAAGCGCCTCTCGGCATC
>CAJJZM010000014.1:0-24518 GCA_905197595.1 uncultured Collinsella sp. | reverse complement strand
GGCCCTTGATGAGCGTTTGGCTGATTGCTGCTTTGGGTACTGTTTGGGTTACTTTGGGTTTGTTTGATTTTTAATTGTTGGAGGGCTTGTATGTCTTATTTGGATCTGGCTCGGGGTCGGTATTCTTGTCGTGAGTTTGAAGATCGGGCTGTGGAGCGGGCTGTGGTGGATGCCATTGTTGAGGCTGGGCGTATTGCTCCTTCAGCTTGTAATAACCATCCAACCCGTGTGATGGTGTTGGATACGCCTGAGCTTCTGGAGAAGGCTGCTGCTTGTCAGCCTCGGTTTGCTCGTGATGGGTCTATCTTTGGCGCTCCGCTCATCTTCCTTATTTGTAGCGTTACCGAAGACGCTTGGGTGCGCCCGTATGACCAGATGAATTCCAGTGAAATCGATACGTCCATCGTGTGCGATCAGATGATGATGGAGGCCACCGAACAGGGCCTGGGAACGTGCTGGGTATGCCATTTTAAGCCTGAGATGGCCCGTGAGCAGTTCAATCTGCCCAAGGGCGTCTATCCCTATCACATGCTCGTCTGCGGATATCCTGCCGACCACATCGCCGATCCCGAGCATCGCGAGGCCCGTACCATTCCCCTCCCCGACTTCCTCCTCAAGTAGATTTTTGGGACATGCCTTAAAATCTACCTTTTACCGTTCACCCGTTCGCCGAGTTCTGCGCCATTATGTGCAGGGCTCGGTTTTTTATGTTACGCACCCCGGCACAGTCATAAAAAAGGACCCGCAAGCTGCGGGTCCTTTCTAGGCACTAAATTGTAGGCCGAATATTAGTCCAGGTCGTCGGCAGCAAAGTTGTCGATCGGGGCGAAGGGATCAGCCACGGGGACAACCGGGTCAGCGACGGGCAGCGGCTCGGCGGGAACAGTCACCGCAGGAGAAGCGGCAGAACCGACCGGCGTGGAGGCCATGAGGTCGGCCGGGAAGGAGTTCTGGGCATCGTCCATGAAGTGCTGGATGAGCTTGAGATACTCGGCCTTGAACTCCTCGCGGGAAGCCTTGAGACGATCGATCTCCTCGAGCTCGGCCTGCTTTTCGGTCAGAGCCTGGCGGATAACCTCGCGGGCCTTGGCGTCAGCCTCGTTGCGGATACGCTCAGCGTTCTCGTTGGCATCGTTGACGATGGTCTCAGCGGTCTGCTGGGCAGCGATCAGGGCAGCGGAAATCTGGCGCTCCTGAGCGGAGAAGTCAGGGGCGGGAGCAGCCACGGGGGCGGCAGGAACGGCCTGGGCGGTGGCATCCTGAGCCTGGGCAAGCTGAGCCTGTGCGTCGGCAAGCTGCTGCTCGGTAGCAGTCAGACGACCCTTAAGGTCAACGATCTTAGCGAGCATAGCGTCAACCTCGGAAGACAGCGTCTCCAAGAAGACGTCGACCTCGGCAGGATCGTAGCCACGCTTGGCCTCAGAGAAAGTCTGAGCCTGGATGTCTGCGGGGGTAATAGCCATAACAAGTCTCCTTTTTCATCGCCTCGGCGCTACACGCCCGACGTAAGTTACTAAGTCAGTTCTATACGAGTATACCTATAAGAAGCTGCAGAACCAGCCTCTGCGCCAACTGCAACGCAATAACCGCAACGACCGGCGAAAAATCGATACCGCCCATCAGCGGGATGAAACGACGGAACAGGTTGAGCCACGGACCGCACACGCTATCGAGCACCGCGGCAATATCCTGAAGCAAACCACCCTGCTTCATGGGAATCCACGTCATAAAGCAGTAGACGACAATGAGCGTGGAATAGAAGTTGAACAGCGTGTTGACCAGTTGGATGATAGTGTAGATGTTGATGGGGATCTCCTCGTCTTGTCTTTACTTAAGGTAGCCGTCGGCACGAAGCTTCTTGAGGTCCGAATCCTTAACCTCGCAGCCGGCGGGCAGCACCATGAATACGCGATCGCCCACTTCTTTGACCGTGGCGCCCAGGCCACAGGCAAAGCCATAGCTAAAGTCCAGGACGCGCTTGGCGACCTCGGTGCGAACGCCAACAAAAATCAGCGCAACAGGCTGCTTTGTGCGCACACGACGGACAACCGTCTCGACGTCGTCATAGCTCTCGGGACGCAGGACATAGGCCGGCAGCTGCGGCGTGGCGTTGATGATGTTGCTCGCATAGGCCGAGGCGTCGCTCGGTGCAGAAGCGGGCACAGGTGCCGCGGCGCGAGCACGGGCGCTTTCGGCATAGCTCGACGGTGTGTCGTAGGCGCCGGGACGATAGCCGCCCGCGACAGAATCCTGCGAACGCGACGGCGGATTGTACGTCGTGGCATGACGCGAGTCATCGCCAACCAGCTGTCCGGAACGCGTGTACACGGCCACCGACTCGGCCTCACCGCGGCGCGTCTGGCCCAGCAGGCCGTTGCTCGGCTCGTCCTGGGTATAGAAGCCCTCGCCCGAGGCACCGCTGTAGCCGTTGCCCTGATAACTATCGTCATAGCCGTCATCGTAGCCGTAGTCGTCGTCCTGGCCATAACCCTGGTCGTAACCCTGCTGGCCGCCCAGGTGCATCTTATTTTTAATCTCGTCAAGGAAGCCCATGGTTGTGTCCTCTCGCGGTTTAGTGCAGGCGCCCCGATAATCAGTGCGCACTTCAGAGCCTTATTTTACTGCAAACTCCGGGCTAAATACTACCCTGCCCAGGCGAACGAGCGTAGAGCCCTCCTCAAGGGCAGGCTCAAAGTCCTCGCTCATGCCGCAGGAAAGCTCAGGCAGGTTCAAATCGGGATGCGCCGCCTCCAGCTCATCCCTCAGCTCACGAAGCCCCGCAAAGGTGCGGCGTGCCACATCCTTATTCCCCCGGGGCGCCATAGTCATAAGCCCCTGCACGCAAATTCCCTCGAGCTCCGCAAGCTCACCCGCGGCAGCGCGAATCTCATCGGGCGAAAAGCCTCCCTTCGACTCCTCACCACTCACATTGACCTCGATGAGCACACGCTGGGGGCCGGCGAGCTCGCCTGCCTCAATCTTGCGGACAGCACGGCTCGAGATCGCCTGCGCCAGATGCAGCGAACCCACCGAGTGAATCAGCTCGGCTGAGCCCAGCACCGCATTGATCTTATTGGTCTGCAGGTTGCCGATCATATCGAAGCGCACCTCGGGCAGCTCCGGATGCTCCGCCAGACCCGTGAGCTTGCGAACCAGCTCCTGCGGGCGGTTCTCGGCAAAATGGCGATACCCCGCCTGGATGGCGGCAACGGTCTCATCGACACCAACGGTCTTGGACACGGCAATGAGGCGCGCGGCGTCGTGGGGGCGGCCCGCGCGATCGAGCGCCGCATAAAAACGTTCCAGAATCTGCTCGCGGCGAGCGCGCATCAAGTCCAAATAGTTATCCATTGCCAATCGCCTCCGCTGACAGCCAAACAAGTAGTCCCATGCTAACGCAAGAGCGCGGCCCCGCATGTGCAAGGCCGCGCTCACTTAGGTATTTACAATCTTTCGACGAACGGGGCTACTTACTCCTCGTCGTCCTCGCCATCGTCCTCGTCCTCAAGATGATCGAGCAGGTAGCGAAGACCCTCGCTGACCTCGTTAACGGGCACCTTGGCAACGTAGCGAGCGTCGACGGCGGGCCTCATGATAACACCCTCGCCCGAAGGCACGCGCATGCTCTCGAGCTCATCCTCGTCCACACGGGCGATATCGCCGGCGTTCATACGCTGACCAGTCAACAGGAAGGTCAAACGGCAAGCGGCATCGATGGAAATCGAAGCGATGCGATCGAGGTAGCGCGAAACCATGATGGCGCGGCGCAGGTCGTCATAGTTGCTGTCGTCGTCCATAAAGTCGCCCGTATCCATACGGTTAAAGGTGCGGAAGAACTTCTCGTAGGCGGCGTGCACTGGCTCGTCCTCGACGGCCAGGTTGCAGATGATGGACATGTCATTGGTGACGAGCGCAGAAAGCGAAGAGCCCAGCACCTGGTAAACAGCTTCGGCCTCGGCCTCAACCGTACCGACGAGCTCCTGGGGCAGCGAGATGTCGGCCTTGATCATATGACGCGTGGCACGGCAGATCTGACGGACCTTATCGGTCATGCGCTGCAGGTTAAAGTCGACGTAGATGATCGTCTGAAGCAGGCGGAAGTCGGAGGCGACCGGTGACTGCGTGGCGATCAGGTTGTAGCAGACGGCCTCCAGGTTGGCGCAGCGCGCGTCAATCGAAAGCGTACGTTTCTTGGTCTTGGTGGCGAGCTTGCGGTCGTCGGTCACATAGGCCTTCACGGCATCGTGGAGAGCCAGATCGACGGCCTCATAGATGCTCAGCATCTCGTGACGGGCCTCGACGAGCTGAAGGGAAAACAGTTTGCGCATGGTTCACTCCAATCAGTTGGGTGCGGTCATGTAGCCCGCACAGTGAATACGCACCGGACCAGGTCCGATCGGCTTGGGACTAGTCGCACCGATCAGCCAAAGCGGCCGGTGATATAGTCTTCCGTCCGCGAGTCCACCGGGCTGGTGAAGATCGCGTCGGTTTGACCATACTCGATGAGCGTGGCGGGCTCGCCGGCAACTTCCTGCAAGAAGAATGCGGTGTAGTCGCTGATACGAGCTGCCTGCTGCATTGAATGCGTGACGATGATGATCGTCATCTCGGGCGCCAGCTCGGCCATCAGATCCTCGACCTTAGAGACGGACGTGGGGTCGATGGCGGAGCAGGGCTCGTCCATCAGAAGGACATCGGGTTGCACCGCAAGCACGCGCGCGATGCACAGACGCTGCTGCTGACCGCCCGAGAGCGCCAAACCATCCTTGTTGAGCTGATTGGATACCTCTTTCCAGAGGTTGGCGCGCTTGAGCGATTCTTCCACGATGTCATCGAGGTCGCTTTTGCTAGTCACGCCCTGCAGACGAGGGCCAAAGGCGACATTCTCGTAGATGGATTTGGGAAACGGGTTGGGCTGCTGAAAAATCATGCCCACGCGACGACGGAGGTCGACCGGGTCGACGCCCTCGGCATAGATATCGTTGCCGTCGAGCGTCATGGTGCCCTCGACGCGCGTACCCTCGATCAGGTCATTCATGCGGTTGATGCAGCGCAAAAACGTCGACTTACCGCAGCCCGAAGGGCCAATGAAGGAGGTGATGGCGTTTTTAGCGATGTTGAGGTCGAGCCCCGTCAGCGCATGAAAGTCACCGTACCAAAAGTTGAAATCCTTGGCCGTAATGGCCGCTTGCTCCAGCGTGGGAGCGGACTGATAAACGGACATGGGACTCCTTAACTAGCGACGCTTGCGCGACAGGAAGCGCGCAAACAGGTTGAAGGCCAGAATGATCACCATCAGCAAGAGCGCGGTGCCGTAGGCTGCGTTCATGTTGATGCCGTCGTTGGCAAGCAGGTACAGGTGAACGGTCATGGGGCGGCCGGAATCGAGCGGCGAGATAGGTAGATTGATGGCCTGGCCCATGGTGTAGAGCACCACGGCGGTCTCGCCAATGGCACGGCCGATGGCAAGGACAATGCCCGTGGCAATACGGCCAAAGGCAGAAGGAAGCACGATCTTGGAGACAACCTGCCACTTGGTGGCGCCCAGGCCATACGCGCCCCAACGGATATAGCGCGGAACGGCGCGAATGGCCTCTTCGGTGGTGCGCATGACGATGGGAAGCATCAAGAGCGCGAGTGCCAGAGCGGCCGAGACCATCGAAAGGCCCAGACCCATAGCCTCGACAAACAAGGCGTAGCCAAACAGGCCCATAACAATGGAGGGCACCGAGGCCAAAGCGTCAGCAGCGTAGCGAATGAGCTCGACAATCTTGCCCTGCTTGGCGTACTCGGCCAGATAGACGGCTGCCAGCACAGCGATCGGCGTGCAGATAAGCATGGCGAGCGCCGTCACATAGACGGTCGACACGATCGTGGGCCAAATACCGCCCTCGGCGTTGACGCCCTGGGGCCAACCGAAGATAAAGTCGAGCGAGATGTGTGGCAGGCCGTTGATGACCACGTAGGCGATGATAGCGACCAGCACCAGCGTGGTGATGTATGCCGCGGCACGGAACACGCCAAGCATGATCTTGTTGGACAGGTCCTTGTTGATGCGGCCCTTCTTGCCGTGGGAAAGGGCACGCTTGATGCGCTCGCGCGACGAGGTCGTATCGACCGTCGTGTCAACGGAATCGGACATAGCCTACCCCCTCTTCTTCTTGGAAACCAGGCGGACGATGCCCACCAGCGTGGCGGAAATGATAAACAGGACCACGCCCATGCCGAACAGCGCCGAGCGGTGCAGACCCGAGGAATAGCTCATGTCGAGCGCAATCTGGCTCGTGAGCGTCGAGATGGGGCTCGCAATGCTGTCGGGAATAACCGGGGCGTTACCCACGACCATGAGCACGGCCATGGTCTCGCCGATGGCACGGCCCATACCCAGCACGATGGCATCCACGATACCCAGCTTGGCGGCAGGTAACACGACCTTATAGATAGTCTGCCACTTGGTGGCGCCCATGGCATACGATGCCTCGCGAATGCCCATGGGAATGGAATTGAGAGCATCGATGGTAAGCGTCGTGATGGTGGGCACGATCATAATGGCGAGCACGAACCACGCCGTCAGCGCGCCAAAACCAAGACCGCCGGTCAGTTGTGCGATAAACGGGCGGATGATGATCATGCCAAAGAAGCCATAGATGATAGAAGGGATGCCGGCCAACAGGTCAACGGCAGGGCTGATGAGCTTGCGCACGCGCTTGCTGGCGATCTCGACCAGATACACGGCCGTGCCCACGCCTAGGGGCACACCCATGGCGAGCGCGCCGACGGTCACCAGACCCGAGCCGGCAAGCAGCGACACGATGCCGTAGTGACCCTCAGAGGGCGCCCACGTAAAGCTAAAGAAGTCCGCCAGACCGATGTCGGTAAAGACGGGCAGCGCCGAGTACGTGGTAAAGACAAAAATCAGGATGACGGTAACAACCGCCAAGAACGCGCAGGCAAAGAAGATCCACTGCAGCGCCTTCTCCTTGATATAGGTGCTGCGCGATACGAGCGCCAGCTCGCGCTTCTTGGGCGCCTGACCATTCTGCTCAGTCTGGGAGTTTTCCTGTGCTTCCATGCTACTCACTCCCCTTCTCGTCGTTGGTGACGGGGATAAAGCCCGCCTCGCGAATCTGCTTGTCCATCTTTTCGGACGTCACATAGTCGATGTAATCCTGCGCCTGCTGCGAAGGCGCACCCTTCACAAAGAAGTAAAGGTCGCGTGAGATGGGATAGCCGCCGCTCGCGACCGTCTGCTCGGACGCCTCAACATGATTGACCGAGACGGCCTTGACCGAGGTCTTGGCGTTGAGGCTATCGACGAAGCCCAGCGAAATGTAGCCAATGGCACCGTGCGAACGAGATACCACGTCGCGCACCTGGCCCGTGCCCGAAAGAACGGCCGAGCGGCGATCGAACGGGGTGCCGTCCATCACGATGGTGCGGAATGCTTCACGCGTGCCGGATGCCTCGTCTCGGTTGATGACCTGAATCTTCAGGTCCTCGCCACCGACCTCTTTCCAATTAGTAATCTTGCCGGCATAGATATCGCGGAGCTGCTCGGTCGAGAGGTTATCGACCGGGTTATCGTCGTTCACGATGACCGCGATACCGTCGTGGGCAATGACGATGGGAGTCAGGCCCAGATCCTGTTCGTCGGCATTGAGTCCACGGGAGGAGCTGGCGATATCGGCCGTGCCAGCGCTGACGGCTTCGATGCCAGCGGAAGAGCCCAAACCGGAAACGAGCACGTCGATGCCGGTCTCCTCCTTAAAGCCCTCTGCCGCAATTTCGGCGATAGGAAGGCAGGTCGTGGAGCCGGCCACGGTAATGGAAGAGGTAGAAGATCCCGAAGAACAGGCACACAGCGTAAGCGTAAGCACAGCGGCGCTCAGGATCGATACGATCTTTCTCATAGCATCACGCCGATCGCAGCATGGCGCCCACAGGCGCCGTCCTCGTTACGGTAGGAATAAAAGCGGTCATTCTGACGCACAGTCGAAAGCTGGGGATCCACGATATTATCCGCGTCCACACCGACATCTACCAGCGCCTCGCAAATGGCAGCGGAAAGATCGAGCAAGCGGCAAGCGCTCGCATCGATGCAAGAGAACTCGGCGGCAAAGCGATCCATGAGTTCCTGGGATACCTCATATTCGTCACCCAAGATATGGGGGCCGATATAGGCGGAAACGTCGCTCGCATCGCAGCCGGCAGCATCGCAAAGCGCCTGGCAAGCCTTGGCAGAAATACGTGCAATCGTGCCCTTCCAACCGGAGTGCACCACGGCAAATCCGCCAGGGGCCACCAGCACCACGGGGACGCAGTCGGCAAAGCAGAGCAGCACGGGTACGTTACGCGCCGTACAGACGATGGCATCGCAGCCCTCGGCAATCTGCTCGCGGACGTCCTCAAGGTCATCGGCGCCGTTCGAGGTCACCGCAACGATATGGTCACCATGGACCTGATTGGGAACGAGCAGGTTGTGCTCGCACTCGGCGGCACCCATAGCCTCGAGTGCGCGGCGACGATTTTCTTGAACAGCAAAGGGATCATCGCCAACATGCGAGCCCAGGTTGAGTGAGGAGTACGCATCTTCGGAAACGCCACCGGCGCGCTCGGTGAAGGCAAAGCGAACATCGGGTGTCGCGCCCTCCACCAACGTAACTCCATCATGGTCGACACGCGAAACTTTGTCCGCACGTGCTGCCATACTAAAGCCTCCTAATAACACAAGTACCGCGGCATCGCCGCTACAGCCCGCGTTTATACGGCTGTCATACTTCTCTAAAAGGATACCTGCTGCGCTGGAGGCAATCGTAAAGGGAACGTAAAGAGATTGGAGGTTCTAGTTTACAAAGTCGAAATAAAAAGGGCGCGTCCATACGGACACGCCCCTGTGCACAACAATGCAAAGAACGACTTAGAAGCTACCGCGCTTCAGGAAGTCAGGAAGCTCGAACTGATCGTTGCCGAAGTTAGGAAGCTCGGTGCCACCGACGTTGCGGGTCGGAGCGGCCTGAGCCGGGCTGGCGGCAGGAGCGGTGCGCTGCGGCTCGGCGGAGGCAGCGGCCTTGCTCTGAGACTGCTGAGCAGCAAAGAGCTCGTCCTGACGGTTAACGTTGGAGTCGGAGAAGCCCGTAGCGATGACGGTGATACGCACCTGATCGCCCAGGGACTCGTCGACAACGGTACCGAAGATGATGTTGGCCTCGGGGTCGACGGCGTTGGCGACAACGTCGGCGGCGTCGCTGATCTCCTGGATGCCCAGGTCCTTGGAACCGGCGATGGAGAGCAGCACGCGCGTGGCACCATCGATGGAGCTCTCGAGCAGCGGGCTGGAGATGGCCTGCTGGGCAGCATCGACGGCACGGGTGTCCCCAGAAGAGGTACCGATACCCATCATGGCGGTACCGGCCTGCTTCATGATGGTCTTAACATCGGCGAAGTCCAGGTTGATGATACCGGGGACGGTGATGAGGTCGGTGATGCCCTGGGTGCCCTGGGAAAGGACGCCATCGGCAATCGCGAAGGCCTCGAGCATGGTGGTCTTCTTCTCGGCGATGTCGAGCAGCTTATCGTTAGGGATGACAATCATAGTGTCGACGCAATCGGAGAGGGTCTTGATGCCCTCCTCGGCGCTCTTCTTGCGCTTGCGGCCCTCGAAGGTGAAGGGCTTGGTCACGACGGCGACGGTCAGTGCGCCGACCTCGTTCATCGCGATATCGGCAACGATAGGAGCAGCGCCGGTACCAGTGCCACCGCCCTCGCCGCAGGTGATGAACACCATGTCGGCGCCAGCAAGCGCCTCGGCAATGTCGTCGCGGGACTCATCGGCAGCCTTGCGGCCAACCTCGGGGTTGGCGCCGGCGCCCAGGCCGCGGGTAAGGTCGGTGCCGATGTGCACCTTGATATCGGCATCAGAGATCGCGAGTGCCTGAGCATCGGTGTTGATGGCAACAAACTCGACGCCGCGGATGCCCTCTTCGATCATTCGATTGACCGCGTTGGTACCGCCGCCGCCGACGCCGACCACCTTAATGACGGCAAGGTAGTTGTTGATCTCTGTCTCGTGCATGTCGGTCCTCCGAACAAAGGTTATAGCCATAGCATGGGTCGACCCCTGCGCACATTAACCTTCAGGTTGAAAGTAAATGCAAAGGTAAACCGTATTATGTTTGCACATTATGAACGTATCAGTCAAATAATTGACCGTGAAAACCAAACAAACCAGATAAACGGCGTGGTATGGCCCCTCAACAAAGCATCAACCAGCGCTACGAGGTCGGAGCATTCCTAAATGTGTAGTTGCCCGGAGAGCGCACATTGATATACGTTACGCCCTCTACCTGCGAAAGCAACTTGGTGACTACGCGTTCCTTCTTGGCGATATCGTTCGAATCGCCCAGCGACACCTCAATGCCGTTATTGAGGTTTGCCGAGATGGCTTCGACCGAAGGCGTGGAAATATCCTTGACTTGTCCCAAGAACTCGCTCGAAAAACCACGCACATAATCCAGGCCGGCCTTAACGGCTTTGGAGCTCACCGCCTGGCCGGAAACCGGAGCGACATCCGCCGAGACATCAGTCAACAGCACCGCGCCATAGTGCTTAGCGAGCGCCAGCGCGGCATCGATTCCGGTCAAGGTATTTGAGCCCTGCCCTGTCGTGATGACGTTGCCCTGGTCGTCCACTTCGACCGACGTCGACAGTGGGGCGATCCAGGTGTCATCATCCCCGATGGCCCAGGCAAGGTCATCGGAGCTGATATAGGCAATTGCGATGACCTTGCGCTCCATCGGCGTAATGATGAGCGTATGCGGGAACTGACGCTGGACATCCACGCCCGAGACCCACGGGTTCTGCTTGAGATCCTCGGTAATCTGGTCGGGATCGACGTTAAAAAGCGACGTTCCCTCGGGCAAATCGATCAGCTGGATAGCATCGTGCTTCGTCACATGCTCGCTGCCTTGAATCTGAATATCAGTGGCGGTAAACAATCCAGAGTTAATCACCACGATGGCAACGACGACGAGCACAGCCAAGACGGCCAGAACGCCGCCCACGATTTTGCCTTTGCCTGTAACGACAGAAGCGGCATCTGATGTTTTATTTACCATCGCCCCAAGTGAAGACAACGGGTTGACGCCTTTTTTACTCGAAGGCTTCTTGGCGGTAGCCGGCACCGATGTCAGCGAGCGCGGTTTCGATGCGCCCAGCGTACGACCTGGACGCGGCGCTTTAGTTCCCGTCGAGGGCTTAGGAGTTGCCATGGGACGGGCAGGCTTGACGCCCATAACAGGCTTTGACGTCACCGAGGGACGCGAGGACTTTTTTGCGGCCGGACGATTACCGAGCTGCGAGCCGACGACCGGACGACTGGCCTGTCGAGCATGCCCGACAGACTTAGAGTGCGCGACGGTATTGCGTTGAGGTTTGGCAGGCGCGCCGGAACCCCCTCCGGCGCGGCGGAAGGTGGGTTTCGATGCTCTAGAAGCCGAGGAATTTAACTTCCGGTCTGAGCTCGATGCCATACGCCTCCCTCACCTTTCCGTGCACATGTCTGATAACCGCGGCAACGTCATCGGCCGAAGCAGTTCCGTTATTAACGATAAAATTAGCGTGAACGGGCGAAACTTCCGCGCCGCCAATTGAAAAACCCTTTAATCCACAATCCTCGATAAGCTTGCCCACACTCGCATCGGGCGGGTTACGAAAGACCGACCCGCAGGATGCGCGACCCATGGGCTGCGTACGCTTGCGCCTCGTCAGGTACCGTTCCATGCGCTCGCGAATGTCGGCCTTGGGCGCCGGTTTAAGCTTGAGCACACACTCGAGGATAATCTCATTGCGGGGAAGGCTACATTCGCGGTAGCCCCAAGTGATCTCGGACCCCGCATAATGCTTGATGCCGGATGCCGGGTCAAACGTTACGACATCCTCAACCAGCGAGCCAATCCACTCGGTCCGTGTGCCGGCATTCATAGATATCGCGCCGCCGACCGAACCAGGGATGCCAACGGCAAACTCAAGGCCCGAGAGGCTACGCGACAGGGCATCGTTGACCAGGCGCGCAAACATCACGCCCGCACCGACCGTCAGCGTACAACCGTCATCGGCAACAACCGTGCGCTGAAACTCACGTCCGAGCGAAATGACGGCACCGCGATAACCGCCATCGGCAACCAGCAGATTCGAGCCTTTGCCAATGATGACCCACGGCACCTGCTCGCGATCGAGCACCGCCACGGCGCGGCGGAGGGCATGATAGCTATGGCACGTCACAAAGAGGTCGGCCTTGCCGCCGATACGATAGCTCGTATGACGCGCAAGGCGCTCGTCCTCGATCACATCCGTGTCGATCATGCCCGAGAGCGCCATGACGGCGTTAAACAGACCCATTAGACTTAAGCGTCTTTCTTGGCAGTCAGATACTCGATGAACTCGGGACCGACGGTCGTAACATCTCCGGCACCCATGGTGAGCAGCAGGTCGCCCTCGCCCACCATCTGCTCGAGCTCCTGATTGAGCTCAAGACGGCTGGAGCAGTACACGACCTCCTTGCCAGGATGCTTGGCGCGCACGGTATCGGCAAGCATCTTAGAGGTGACACCCGGAATGGGCATCTCGCCAGCCGAGAACACATCGATCAGCAGCAGTTTATCGGCATTGGCAAATGCATCGGCAAAGTCGTCGCACAGGGCCTGCAGGCGCGAATAGCGGTGCGGCTGGAACACGACGTCGACGTGCTTGTAGCCCAGCGACGAAGCGGCAGCAAGCGTCGCCTTGATCTCGGTGGGATGATGGCCGTAATCATCGACCACGGTGATGCCATCGATATCGCCCACGTGGGTAAAGCGACGGCGGACGCCCTCAAAGCTCGAGAGCGCCTTGGCGGCGGCGTCGATGTCAAGGCCCAGGACATGGGCGACGGTGAGCACCGCCGTGGCGTTGAGCATGTTGTGGCGACCGGGATTGCTCTTGATCTCCACAGCGTGCTCAGTGCCGTCCTCAAAGCGAACGATAAAGTCACTCTGGATGCCCTTGACATCCGGGTGCACGCAGACGATGTCGTTGCTCTCGGCAAAGCCGTAGGAAAGCACGTGACGGCCCGTCGACTTGGCGAGCTCGACCAGATGCGGATCCTCACCGCAGACGATGACGGTGCCGTCCTCGCCCACCAGGCTCATGAATTTGGCGAAAGTTGCCTCGATCTCCTCGATACCCGAGTAGTGATCGAGGTGGTCGGCCTCGACGTTGGTCACAATGACCACGTTGGGGTTCAGGAACAGGAAGGAGCTGTCGGACTCGTCGGCCTCGGCGACAAAGTAGTCGCCCGAGCCGTTCTTGCCATTCGTGTCATAGCCCTCGACGATACCACCGATCAAGAAGCTCGGATCCAGACCCATGCGGTCGAGCATGGTGGCGCACATCGAAGACGTGGTGGTCTTGCCATGCGTGCCAGCAACAGCGACGGTGGTGTAGCCGTGGCCTAAAGCAGAGAGCATCTTGGCACGGGGCCACACGGGAATACCAAGCTCGCGAGCGCGCACGAGTTCAGGGTTGGACTCCGGAATAGCGGTGGAGACAACAACCACGTCGGGCTTGACCTCGTCGATCGTGGCGGCCTCATGGCCCACATGCACCTTCACGCCAGCGCGGGTAAGCTGGCGGATATAACGTGACGTCTTAAGGTCGGAGCCGGTAACGGCATAACCGCGCTCGTGCAGAACGAGGGCGATGCCGCTCATGCCGGCGCCGCCGATACCGATAAAGTGGGCGCTCTTGAACTCGGGCGCGGAGGTTGCAGTCTGGGAATCAGCCATGTGCTCGTGTACTCCTTGCGTAAACACTGCCTGTAACCCGTTAACTGTACCGCACCTACCGCATCAGCGCGAGGGCGACCGACGATATCCCGTCTAACTAACGCAAACCCTCTACCGCATCCGCCAGAAGAGCGGCGGCCCTATCCTGAGCCAGACCACGTGCCGCCTGACGCATGGCGTCGCGCGCCGCCGCGTCATCGACCAAGTGCAGCAGCTCATCGGCAAAGGCAGAACCATCGATATCGGCATCGGCGCAGAGCACACCGGCCCCGGCGTCGACCAGATAACGGGCATTGGTGGTTTGGTGGTCGGCCGTCGCATGCGGATACGGCACGAGCACCGAGGGCACGGCGAGCGCAGCGATCTCGGCCACGCTCGATGCGCCCGAACGCGAGAGCACCAAATCGGCAGCAGCCAGCATATCGCCCATGTTGTCGATGTAAGGCAGGACGCGGTAACGCTTCGCCTCCTCGGGCGTCAGCGCCAAAGCGCGCTCGGTCTCCTCAAAGCCGTCGGCACCCGTCGAATGCAACACATAGAGGTTCTTGCGCGAAAGCAGCTCGTTTTTGAGCGAAACCGCGCGCTCGTTGAGGTGCTGGGCGCCAAGTGAACCGCCAAAGACGAGCAGCAGCGTAGCGTCCTCGGGAACGCCAAGTGCCTTGCGGCCGCGAGCGCGATCGCCCTCGATCACCGAGCGACGTACGGGGTTGCCGGTCATGAGCACGTGGTCAGGGTCACCTTCGCGCTCAAAGACCGAGCGCGCTGCCGGCACCGAGATGCACACGCGAGCGGCGTGGGAGTTCATCATCTTGTTGGCCAGGCCCGGAACAGAGTTCTGCTCATGTAGCAGATACGGAACGCCTGCGCCCTTGCACCACCCCAGCAGCGGAACCTCGACATAGGCACCAAAACCGATGGCAGCATCGGGCTTGTCGACCTTTGAGAAATGACTGGCGAGCGCACGCTTGGCCTTGTTGACACGCCACAGCGAGGTCAGCGCCGTCCAGGGACGGGAGCGGTCGAAGCCCGTGACCGTAATGGGCACAAAATCAAACCCAGCCTCGGGGACCAGACGACCCTCGAGCTTGCGCGACTGGCCCACGAACACAACGTGGTGGCCACGGTCATGCAGCTCCTCGGCCAAAGCGAGCGCGGGGTTAATGTGTCCTGCCGTGCCGCCGGCTGCAATAGCAACGGTCATCTTATCGGTCATGGTAGTCCCTTCGTACACGCGGTCCCTGGTCGTCGGTGCGCAAACGCGCCGACGGGTCCGAGTTCAAATCGATTCGATTATATCCGCCGCCCGCGCTGCGAGGGCTGGGGCGCTGCGGACGACCTTGCGGCGCCGTCCGCGGACGTGGACGAGCTGCCGGCTCGGTCGCAGAGCCATCCAGAACGGTAAAGCCGCTACGCGAAGGTCGTTCACCGCGCACATGGGCCACGCCGGCGGTGCTCTCGTCCATAACGGCAAAGCTCTCACGGCGGCGGTCATACTCATCGCGGCGGGCGCTCTCGTACGAAACGCGCAGAATCAACCCGGCAAGCATAAGCGACACGATAATCGACGAACCGCCGTAGCTAATAAACGGCAACGGTTTGCCCGTCATGGGAAACACGTTGAGGATGCCAAGCGCGTTAATCAAAAACTGCACCGCGAGAATGACCGCGGAGCCAGACGCCATAAGCGCGCCCCGACGATCGGTCGCCTGCTCGGCAATGCGAAACGCCGAGTAGATCAGCATCGCAAACACCAAGAAGAACAGGACGGTTCCGACAAAACCGACTTCCTCGCCAATGATGGCCAGGATGTAGTCATTGTGCGCCTCGGGCAGATACGAGTACTTCATGGTTGAGTTGCCGATGCCACGGCCGAACAGACCGCCCGAGGCAAAGGCCATGATGGCAAGCGTGGCCTGATAGCCGTCACCATACTCGTCGGCCCAAGGGTTCAAGGCAACCTGAATACGCACCATACGGTATGGCTCTGCGACAAGCGCAATCACGATCACGAGAATGCCGAAGATTAGCACGCCGATGATAAATCTGGGATCGAGACCCGCAAACAACGCCATGCACATGAGGGTCAACAGGATGATCAGGACGGTACCGAAATCGGGCTGGATAAAGATCAGAAAGAGCGAAATGCCCAAGTAGATGCCCATCTTGCGAAGGAATTCGTTGATGTTGCCACCGGGCGAAAAGAAGCGATCAAGCATGATGGCCGAATACGCAATGGCAAATGGCTTTAAAAACTCGGAAGGCTGGAACTGAATACCGGCGATGTTGAGCCAGCGCGTGGCGCCACGGCTGCCGCTGCCCACCAAGAACACCAGAAGCAGTAGCCCTATCATGCCGATAAGGAAGATCCTGAGCACATCCTCCCCAAACCAGCTGTCCGGCAAAACGCGCACGATGGCAATCAGCGCTAGAACACCGACCACGGCAAACGCGGCCTGTCGACCCAGAAAAAACGTCGCCGAGCCATTCTCGTGCAGCGCCTCGACCGAAGACGCCGAGTACACCATCAGCAGGCCAAAGCATACCAAGGTAAACAAGCAGGCCATGAATATCAAACGGGGGCGCATGATACGGGCGGGAACGCCGGCAATATAGCGTTCGCTAAACGACTGCCCGCCGCGACCGGAACGCGGTGTTATGCGCCGCGAGGAAGCACGGTCCGAGTCGGGCCTCCTCATACCTTGTCGGGGGCTCTCCTCTCTCACCGGCAACCCCTATTCCATTTGCGATTTCGCCGCAGCGGCAAGCTGGGCCACATAGTCCTTAAACACGCGGCCGCGCTCCTCATAGCCCGAGAACTCATCGAACGAAGAGCAGGCAGGAGAAAGTAAGATCACGTCGCCACGGCTCGACAGCGAACGGGCGACGTCCACGGCATCGCGCAGGTCATCCGCCTGGGCGATATCCACATCGCCATCGACATCGGCCTCGTCCATAGCGGCGGTGAAACGCTCGCGCGCATCGCCAAAGCAGACGACCGAGCGTACGTTATCCATAACAACGCGCGCGAAGTCCGTGAGCGGCGTGCCCTTATCGTGGCCGCCGAGCAGCAAGATCACGTCGTCATCGGGAAATGCCGTCAGCGCCTTCTCGACCGCATCGGTGTTGGTCGCCTTGGAATCGTTGACGTAGCGCACGCCGTCAATCTCGCCACACGGCTCCACGCGGTGCTCGAGCGGCTGGAACGAGGCCAGACCGCGGCAGACACCATCGACATCGGCACCGACTGCCAGGGCAGCCGTGGCAGCGCACAGGGCATTGATAACATTGTGATGGCCCGAGATCTTGAGCTCGGATGTAGCGATGAGCGGGGTCTCGACGCCCTTCAGGCGCACGATCATCTTGCCATCGCGCACAAAGGCGGCATCCTCGCCCTCGGGCTCGCCAAAAGCGACCTTGCAGATGCGACGACCCGGCGTGTAGATGTACTCATCGAACTCGTGAATGCCGGCGTCTTCGACGTCGACAACCGCCAGATCGTCATCGACCATATTGTCAAACAGTTTGATCTTGGCAAGCGCATAGTTCTTATGGCTCTTATGCCAGCCCAAGTGGTCGGGAGTGATGTTGAGCAGCACCGCCACGCGAGGATGAAGCTCGGCGGTCGTAGCAATCTGATAGCTCGAGAGCTCAGCCACAAACCACTCGTTGCGGGCTCGGCCGTCAATCTCGTTGACCGGCGGCTCGCCGATGTTGCCGACAGCAACGCTGGCCTCGCCGGCAGCCTTGAGCAGATAATCAGTCAGCGACGTGGTAGTCGTCTTGCCGTTGGTACCCGTAATGGCAATCCAGTTATCGGGCGACAGGCGATAGGCAAACTCGGGCTCACCCATAATCTGAGCGGCATGCTCGCGCCCGGCCTTAAAGAAGCCCGAGAACTCCGAGATGCCCGGGCACGTCACGCATACGTCATAGGCGCCCTCGACCTGTTCGGTCCCATAGACAAACGACACACCAGCAGCCTCGAGCGCACGCGTGGCGTCATTGGGCTCAGAGGTGCCGCCGCCATACACGGTAACGGCGCTTACGCGCTCGGGATGTGCCAGCGCCCAGCGGGCGACATCGAGACCGGATTTGCCCTGACCCAAAACGAGCAGGCTAAAGACATCAGCAAGAGGCATGAAAGACCACTATCCCAACTGGAAGAACAAAGCAAGGCCAACGGCACCAAAGGCCGCAGCGATAATCCAAAAACGGATGACGACCTTGGTCTCGGCCCAGCCCTTCTTTTCGAAATGATGATGGATGGGCGCCATAAGGAAGACGCGCTTGTGCGTAAAGTGGAAGTAGACAACCTGAATCATGACCGACAGGGTCTCAACGATAAACAGGCCGCCGATGATGAGGGAGACGACCTCGGTGTTGGTCATGATGGACGTGCAGGCAAACGCGGCGCCCAGGGCAAGCGAGCCGGTATCGCCCATAAAGATGCTCGCCGGATAGCAGTTGAACCACAGAAAGCCCAAGCAGGCACCGGCACACGCGGTACAGAAGATGGACAGGTTCACGTCTCCGTGCAAAAACGCCATGGCGGCCATGGCGAGCATGGCGATCATGGAGGTGCCGCCAGCAAGACCGTCAAGGCCATCGGTCAGGTTCACGGCATTAGAAAGACCGGCGATCATCAGCCAGCAAAAGACAATGTAGAGCCACGGGAACGAAAGGCCGCAGATGGTGGTCGAAAGAACACCGAGGTCAATCGTCAGGCCGCCGGGAAAACGAATCTCGGGGGCGACGCCGCACCAGTTGACGGCAAGTACCGTAAAGGTGACACAGATAATGGTTAGGCCGATCATCTTGGCATGAGGCGTCAGACCGAGCGAGCGCCCATGCGTAACGGAGGTCAGGTCGTCGATCAGGCCCAGCACGCCGGTCGCCAGCGTGGCGAGGAGCACGAGCACGAGCTCGGTGGTGAGCTTGCCCATCAGCAGGCAGGTCAGCGAGATCGCGACGAGGATGACAACACCACCCATGGTGGGCGTTCCCTGCTTAACCAAATGACGCTTGGGGCCGTCGGCACGAACCTGCTGGCCGATACCCTCGACCTTGAGCAGCTTGATCCACCACGGCATGAGCAGCAGCGCAATGGCAGCGGCGATGCCAAGCCCCAAAAAAGCCTGATACGTTGGATACGAGGGATTGCCGAACATGGGCTAGCACACACCTTCCACAAAGCGGTCGAGCTCAACAAAGCGGGAACCCTTGACCAGTACAACATCATGTTTTTCAAGCGCGCCGCCCATGCGGTCGAGCACCTGCTGATAATCGGAGAACACCTGGATGCGGTCCTCGTCCATACCCATCATGCGCGCGGCATCGGCCATAAGCTGGGCCAGCTCACCACCCACGCACGCCAGCATGTCGAGCTTCTTGGCGGCAGCATAGGCGCCTACGAGCTCATGCATGCGAGGAGCCTCATCGCCCATCTCGCCCATCTCGCCCAGGATCGCCATGCGAGACCCCGTGCACGAAAGCGAGCACAGCAGGTCGAGACCGGCAGCCATGGATTCGGCGCTGGCGTTATAGGAATCGTCGATGACGCGGGCACCGCTCTTGGCGCGCTTAATCTCCTGGCGGTGACCGGTGATCGTGAGGCCCCTAAAGGCAGTATCGATCTGCTCGGGCGTCACGCCCAGGCGATAGGCAACCGCGGCGGCCTTAACGGCATTAGGAACGGACTGCACGCCGGGGATGGCAAGCATGGTATCGATCGTCTCACCCTGGCCAAAATCGAGCGTAAAGACCGGACGGCCCTCGTCATCAACACGAATGTCGCGGGCACGGACCTCATCATCGTCCGAGACGCCGGCCAGCATCACGTCGATACCAGCAGGCTGGGCGAACGTATCGCGAATGAACGGCGTAAAGTCGTCCTCGCCGCCCAAAACCAGCAGCGGCAAGAAGTCGCCAGCGGCGCACATACCCTGGACAATCTCGGCCTTAGCGCGGGCGATGTTCTCGCGGCTACCCAAAATGCCGATATGAGAGGTACCAATCTTGCTCACAATGGCAAGGTTGGGATTGGCGGACTGGGACAGGCGCTCGATCTCGTGGAAATGGTTCATGCCCATCTCGAGCACCAGGACCTCGGTATCGGCCGGAGCGGAAAGCACCGTGAGCGGCATGCCGATCAGGTTATTGAAATTGCCCTTGGTGGCCCAGACACGATAGCGCTTGGCGAGCACGGCGGCGAGCACGTCCTTGGTCGTCGTCTTGCCGATGGAACCGGTAATACCAACGACCAGGCAGCCAAGCTCCAGACGGTACGTGTGCGCCAAACGCAGCAGAAAGTCCTCGGGATCATCGGTCAGCAAGATGGCACAGCCCTTGTCCTGCGCCAGCGAGACCAGCTCGGCCTCGGGCTCACGCGTCATTACGACGGCGCCGGCACCCGACTGGACGGCACGGGAAGCAAAATCATTGCCGTCGACGTTTTCACCGGGAAAGGCGACGAAAATCGTCCCTTCCTCGACCTGACGCGAGTCGATAACGCACCCGCGGCATACCCGATCGGCTTCTCCCGTCACGGTTCGGGCCCCTGTTGCGGCCGCGAGGTTGTTGACGGCGATCTCTATCATTGCAGCTCCCCTGTAAACCTAATAATGCTATCGGCGTATTGTATCCCAGCGCCGCGCATGCGTGGTGCAGGGCATGTGAACACCCCTCATATGGGACAACAAACCACGCCCCAAAGATTGTAACCCCCTACTTCGTGTGCGGGATACCCAGCACGTCGAGCGCGTTGGCCATAATGGACTGGAACGGCACCGCGGCGGCATCCGAGCCGCTCGGCGTTCCGTCGAGCGTGATATAGCACAGCACCTTGGGCGATTGTGCCGGCGCAAAGCCCATAAAGGACGACATGTAGTTCTCCTTGAGGTAGCCGCCGTTCTCGTCGGCTCGTTCGGCCGTACCGGTCTTACCCGCCACGTCATAGCCGTCAACCGCGCCGCCAACGCCCGTTCCCTCGGACACGACCGTCTGCATGCATGATGTCACCTGGGATGCGGCGTCCTCCGAAATCGCGCGCTCGCCTTCGCCCCAGTCCTTCTCGTCGCCTTTGCTGGACTTATAGAAGTGCGGGGTCATCATCACGCCGCCGTTGGCGATGCCGCCCACGGCACGTGCGATCTCAATCGGCGAGACGGACAGCGCCTGTCCAAAGCTCATCGATCCCAGCGTGGCGCCGTCATACTGGTCACGCTCCTTGACGATGCCCAGGCTCTCGCCCGGAAAATCGACACCCGAGCTGTGACCGATGCCCCACTTGTCCACATAGGCGGCAAAGTCGTCGGCACCGATCTTGCGCCCCACCAGGACAAAGCCCACGTTGGACGAACGGCGCATCATCTCGCGCACATCCATGGTCATGGCATAGTCGCGCTTGTCGGCATCGGTAACGGTATCGTCGCCCACCTTGATGCTCGCCGGCACCTCAAACGACGTACTCGATCGCACGACGCCCAAGTCGAAGCCGGCGCCCGCCACGAGCGTCTTAAAGACCGAGCCGGGCTCGTAGGCGTCGGTGACCAGGCGCAGGTTCATATCCTCGGTCTTGGCGTTCTCCAGATCGGTCTGGTCGTAGGTCGGGTACGAGCAGGCTGCGAGAATTTCACCGGTCGTGGGGTCGGTGACCAAAGCCGAGCCGTTCTTGGCCTTTGTCTTTTCGACAGCCTCTGCCAGAGCATCCTCGGCCGCACGCTGGATATTGACGTCGAGCGTCGTCACGATATCAACGCCGTCGACCGCAGCCACCTTTTTATAGGCACCGCCCGCGATATAGCTGCCGTCCCTCGCGCGCTCGCGCACAAGAGAACCGTTCGTGCCGGTCAGAAGCTTGTTGTATTGCTTTTCGAGACCCGTCAAGCCGTCGTTGTCTACATTCACTACACCCAGCACCTGCGATGCCAGATTGCCGTATGGATATACGCGCTTCATGGCCTGCTCAAAAAGCACGCCGGGCAGGTTCTTCTTCTCCAGCGCCGCAGCATCGTCTTCGTCCACCTGACGCTTGATATACACCCAAGTGCCATCGGACTCGACGAGCTTGCGGCAGGTCTTTTTATCGATTCCAGTTGCCTTGACCAGCGCCGACACCGTCTTGTCGACATCCTCGACAAGCTGCGGGTTCACGGCGATGTTGCGACATTCGACCGACGACGCCAGCACGTTACCGTTGCGGTCGTAGATGGTGCCGCGTTTGGCATAGAGGGTCTGCGCAAGCAGGCGGCGCGCATCGGCACGCTCACGCAGTTTATCGGCTTCGACAATTTGATAGTCGGCAAGACGAAAGACGCCCAAGCCCAAGCCAAGCCCAATGAAGCCCATGACGGCTTTGCGGCGAGGCAGAGGCGCGCCTGTGAGCCATTCGGTCGACGAACTCTTGCGCGACCTGTTGTTATGCACTTGAAGGCCGCCCGAGCCGCGAAGTCGCGACGCCGGGTCGTTGCCACGGGACTGCCCGGCGTTGTAAGATTGCCGACCCGTTCCTTGATAACCAGAACGTCCCCGCGACGAGGGACGTCCAGAACCGCGGCCCCCATCGGATCCGCGGCGATAGTCATTTGTCATACTCAGCTACCGTCTTGCTACTGAGCGGTCGCGGTCGCGTTGGCGCCCGCGGCTGCATCCTGCGAAAAGTCAAGTGTAACGCTCTCGCTGGGCTCCACCATGCCATAAGCGCCCGCAAGGTCGCGAATGCGCGTGTCGGCGCCATAGACCGAATGCATGACCTCCAGGTCGGAGCTCTCATCGGTCGCCTTTTCGAGCGTGTTGGTAAGCTCGGCGTTGCTGTTGAGCACCTGGGCCGTAACGCCGGCGAGCGCCACGCGGGCGACGCCGATCGTCATGAAGATGGCCGCAATGATGCAAAACGTTTTAAGAACGCTCATGAAAACCGGGCTTACCGCCTGGTTTGCCTGACGGCCCGCGCCCGTGTAGACATCAAAGCGCGGCGTGCGCTGCTCACGGGGAGCAACGGGGGCCTGCGGCGTCTCACGATAGGCGGGCATGGCGTTCATATCATAGGCGAGTGCTGCGCTTGAAGTGTTGTAGCCCATGATATGCCGCCTCCCATCCCGAGTACGTTGGTAGTGTGTTTAAGCTTCGTTTATGGTGCGAGCGGGAGGTCCAATATCGCGCGGTCGCGCCTACAGACGCTGCGCCACGCGGATTTTGGCTGATCTCGCCCGGGGGTTGCGCTCAACCTCATCAGGCTGGGCAACCAAGGGTTTGCGGGTGATGACCTTGAGTATCGGCACGTTGCCGCACACGCACACCGGAATCTCCGGCGGACACGTGCACCCCTGGCTCATCTCCTTAAAGTGGTTCTTTACGATACGGTCCTCGAGCGAGTGATACGAGATGACGCAGATACGTCCGCCCGGGTTGAGCCACCTGGTGGCGGCATCAAGCCCTCGTTCGAGCACATCGAGCTCGTGATTGACCTCGATGCGAATGGCCTGGAAACTTTTCTTGGCCGGGTGTCCGCCATGCCGACGAGCGGCAGCCGGGATACCCGCCTTGATGATCTCGACAAATTGGCCGGTGGTTTCGATCGGTTCTTGCTCGCGGCGGCGCACGATCTCGCGCGCGATCTGCGAGGCGAACTTCTCTTCGCCGTAGACGCGTAGAATCCGGGCGAGGTCGTGTTCGTTATAGGTGTTGATGACCTCAGCTGCGTTTAAGGTGTTATTACCCGGATCCATCCGCATGTCCAATGGGGCGTCTTCGTTATACGAAAAGCCCCTGCCAGGGATATCGAGTTGCGGTGACGAAACGCCCAAATCGAACAGGAAGCCATCGACCCCGGGCACCTCGGCCGAGCAAAGCAGCTCGTCCAAGTCGCCGAAGTTGCCCTTCAGCAGCTGGTGCGGAACGCCGGGAACCTCGCGGTCCAGACGGGCGCCAGCGGCCTCGAGGGCCATGTCGTCCTGATCGACGCCGAGCAAAAGACCCGTCTCCCCCACCTGCGCGGCCATCTTTACCGAATGGCCGGCACCGCCAAGGGTGCAATCGCAGACAACGGAGCCGCTCTTTAGCCGCAGCGACTCAAGCACTTCGCCGAGCATGACAGGTTCATGCCGATATTCTTGTGTCAAGATCCCACGCTCCATCCGTTACCCGTGCCTTGCCCTTACGAGAAGAAGAGGTCCAGCAGAGCCTCATCGTCATCGTCCTCATCGGCCGTAGCGCGGTCCCAAACCTCAAGGTGGTCGTAGTTGCCCACAACCGTGACCTCGCGGTCGAGGTTCGCCTGCTTGCGGAGAGACTCAGAAAGACCGATACGACCCGCGCTGTCCACATCCATCGACGTGGTGCGCTTGTTGATCGCCCTCATGAGCTTCTGGTCGTTGATGTCGCGCGGGTTAAAACCCTCGTGGCCCTCACGACCCGCGAAGAGTCCTTCGACCCACTTATCGAAGGCCTCGGCAGAGAACACGTACAGAGCATCGACATCCAGGGCTTTGAACACGCGAACGTGCTCTCCAAGCTCCTCGCGAAGGGGTGCAGGCAGGGACAGACGACCTTTTGCATCGAGATTGCGCTCGTATGCACCAGTCATTCCCATGTGCGCCCTCCCCTCGGTTACTCAGATGGCACGTACGCGGGGAACCACCCCGCCTGTCGACGTCATCAATAATATGGGGAACCGCCCCATTTTTCAACACCTTTCCCCAC
>CAJJZM010000013.1:0-27384 GCA_905197595.1 uncultured Collinsella sp. | reverse complement strand
GCCGGCTGGCAATGGACCAATTTATGTCAAGTTATAGCAACATATAGCTCCGCTTGCGGGGTTTGCGACGGGCTATTCCTCATCGTCCGTATAGCGCGTGCGTCGTTATTTGCGACATCGATATGCCGGGCACTCGAGCCTCGTTTGCTCCGCGGCTGTTCGCTATTTGGCGCCAAACGCCATGCGGACGAATCGCTGGGCAAACAGCTTGTTGGCGAAGTTGATGATGTGGCCCAAGAACAGTGCCGAGATGGCGGTGGTTACGCCAAAGCCGCCTAAGTTGTGCATGCATACCAGCGACAGCGTGAGCGAGGCGGCGACATGCGAGCAATCGAACATGACCTTTACGTCTCCAAAACGGCGCTTGAGCTTTTCCGCAATGACCTGCACCAAGCCGTCGGGTGCGTTGGGGACAACGCCCATGTTGACGACGAGACTGACGCCAAATGCGGTGATAGCGAGGGAGAGCAGCATGGTCGCAACCTGCGCGGGGAGCGCCGTGGGATGCAGCGGGTTGAACGCCATGAACAGATCGGTGAAGCCGCCCATTAGCGTTGAAAAGCAAAGCTCGAGCAAAATGCGCGGTTGAAATTCGCGTCGCAAGATGGCGAGCTGCGCCGCGATGTAAGCGACATAGGTAGTTGTAATCCAAAAGCCGAGCGTCTTGCCCGTGAGCATGGATAGGGTCGTGGCAAAGCACGTGAGCGCGGCGACGCCCAGGCCAGATGCCGTCTGGAGGCTCATACCGAGTGCCAGCACGGCAACGCCCGCCAGATACATCAGCATTCTTATGACGGTATGACGCCAGTCGATCTTCTCGCCATGCATGATGATGAGCGGTCGCATGCTGCTGCATCCTTTCGATTGAAGGATATTTAAAGAGAAATGTCTGACCTGGGCCGGCAAAAAGAGGGTTATCGGAGGCACTGCCTCAATGGCAGAAAAGCCGGCCCCATGGTCAGTCGTCTAGGAATGTCTCGTTGTGCCGGAATGGGACTGAAGGGCTCAACGAGACGGGAAGAAAGCAAATGGCATGGGCAATAGGATGCTAAGACGCACCCTACCATCTTGACGAAATCGGTTTCGTTGAGATTTAGTATACGTATGGGAATCCATTTGCAAAGCGAAATAGAAGAAATTAGGTGAACGTTCACCTAATTGCAACAACTTATCGGTCAAAAGCCGAATCCCGGCCCTACCCCTCAAACATCGCCGTGGGATGGGGGATGCGATAGTATTACGTGGAGTTATTCGACAAACCGTGGGCTTCATTCGAGGGCTTTATGGAACAGCACCAGCATTATCAGAGCCTGCAAGATCAGGCATACAACGCATTGCGCTCCAAGATCATCTATGCCGAGCTCAAGCCCGGCACGCGCTTATCAGCGATCGGTCTGGAAAAGGAGACGGGAATCGGGCGCACGCCCATTCGCGAGTCCTTTGTGCGCCTGCGTGAGCAAGAGCTGGTGGAAACACGGCCCAAAAGCGGCACCTATGTCTCAAAAATCAGCATGGAGCGCGCCGAGAACGCCTGTTTCTTGCGCGAGAAACTCGAGAGAAGCGTGCTCATTAAATGCTGTTCGGCCGCCACGCCCGAGCAAAAGGATCGGCTTGAGCAGATTCTGGCCGAGTCCGAGTCGCTCGACCATCGAGAAACGCGCCGCTTTTTCGACCTGGACAACCTGTTCCACGAGACGTGCTTTGAGATTGCCGGCCGCCACATGTTGTGGGATTGGATGAAGAGCGTCAACACGCATTTTGAGCGATACAACTGGTTACGTATGGTGTCGCAGGATTTGGATTGGGAGCCGATCCGTCGTCAGCATCGCCGGATTCTCGAGGCCATTAAGAAGGGTGATACCGACACGGCGAGCTATCTGGCAGAGACGCACTTGCATCTGATGCCCGAGGAGCAGGGCCCGGTTATCGCCTTACATCCCGACTATTTCGAGCTGCCCAAAGACTCGGCCATCTAACTCGCTCCCTTACTTAGTTGCGGTGAAATATGGACTGTTTTGCGGTTCTGGCGGCGTAAACAGTCCGTATTTCACCGCAAGTGCGGGGGTGCTATTGGGGCGTAAAAAGGCTGCGGCGCCGCTTGGAGGAAAAGACCGGAAGCAGGGGCCCATTCCTCCAGACGGCGCCGCAGCTGTTTTGGCGGGTTGGTTTTTGTCAAAGTGGCTTAGCTGAGCACGGCTGCCAGTCGAGTGGGAAAAGCGGCTCGGGTGCGTGTCGCTTCCGTCACGTTCTATCAGCATACAAGACGGTTTCGGTTCTTGTTCGTGACGGAAACGGCGCGCTTCCGAGCCGTTTTAAAGGGGCGCAACCGTGGCCGCGCCCCCACGATAGAGAGCGGATCAAACGGGGAAGTCAAGCAGAAAACCTACCATATCTACCCCGTACCCAAATGGCAGGGTTAGCCGCGGACCTTCTTGACGACGTCCATGGCCTCGCGGGCGATCTGCTCGACCTTGGAGAAGTCGCCGTCGGCGAACAGGGCCGGCTTGACCATCCAGGTGCCACCGCAGGCGATGATGGCGCTCGAGCTCAGGTACTCCTCGACGTTAGCGGTGCTCACGCCGCCGGTGGGCATAAAGCGATGGCCGACAAACGGGGCGGCGAGGGCCTTGATGGTGTTGAGTCCGCCATACTGGGCCGCGGGGAAGAACTTGGTGACCTTGAGGCCAAGGTTCTCGGCGGCGGTGACCTCGGAGGGGGTCACGGTGCCGGGAAGGACGGGCAGGTCGATGTCGATGCAGTGCTTCACGACGTCCTCGTTATAGCCCGGGGAGACGATGAACTTGGCGCCGGCGGCGCGGGCCTGCTCAACCTGCTCGACGGTCAGGACGGTGCCGGCGCCAACACACATCTCGGGCTCGGCCTCGGCCATAGCGGCGATGCACTCGGCGGCGCAGGCGGTGCGGAAGGTGACCTCGGCGGACTTCATGCCAGCTGCCATAAGGGCGTGAGCGAGCGGAGCGGCGTCCTCGACCTTATCGAGCACGACGACGGGCACGATGCCCAGGGACTCAAGCGTGGTGTAGAACTGATCGAACATGGTGTTCCTTTCGAATGTGTGGCGCGCGTGGGCGCATAGTTGCCAAATGAGCTGGTCAAGAGCCGATTTTGGATTGGTTATCGGAGGCACTGCTTGGGGTCACAAGCAATTCCAAAACCGGCTACGCGACCAGTCGTATAGGAAATGCCGGGCAAAACCGGAATGGGACTGGTGGTTTTGCCCGACCGGAAAAATCGGGGATCGGGCCGCAGGGGTATGGGTATGGAGAACTGCGGCCCACGGAATGGGGCGGTTTAGCGCGCGACGCGAGTGCCACCGTCGGCGGCGAATGCCACGGCTGCGATCTCGTCTGCGGTCACCAAGTTGGAATCGCCCTTGATGGTGAGCTTGAGGATCGATGCCGCAATCGCGTAGTTGACGGCGTCCTGCGGGTCAAAGTCGTTGATGAGGGCATGGACGAGACCGGCGTTGAAAGCGTCGCCGGCGGCAACGCCCTCGAGCACGTGCACGTCGTGAGCGGGGGAGAACCAGTGCTCGCCGCTCACGGCGTCAAAGAACATGCCCATCCAGATGGAGCGCTCGACGCAGGAGATGTTACGGACGACCGAGGCGACCTTTTTGCAGCCGTACTCGGCGCAGATCTGACGGGCCATCTCGACGTAGGTGTCGCGCTCCTCGATGCCGTGGGCAAGGGAGCCGGAGACGCAGGTCATACCGAGGCCAGCGGGCGCGTCCTCGTCGTTGGCGATGCAGATGTCGACGAGCGGCAGGAGCTCCTTCATGGTGGCCTGCGACTTCTCGGGCGACCACATCTTGCCGCGATAGTTCACGTCGCACACGGTGGTGATGCCCTTGGCGCGGCAGGCGGTGAGGGCATCCTTGCAGGCAGCGGCCATCTCGTCGGACACGGCGGGCGTCACGCCAGAGAAGTAGAAGACGTCGATGCCCTTGAGGATTTCGTCCCAATCAAAGACGTCGCGCTTAGCCATGTTGATGGCGGAATACTTGCGGTCGTAGACGCAGCCGTTACCGCGCTGCGAGGCGCCAACCTCAAACACATAGGAACCAAGACGGTCGCCCTGGCGCACGACGCGCGAGGTATCGACGTCGTAGACCTTCAGCGAACGCAGGGCGCACTCGCCCAGACGGTTGGCCGGGACAACGGAGACGTAAGCTGCCTTGTCACCCTGGTAGGCCAGGGAAAGGGCGGTGTTGGCCTCGGCGCCGCCGTAGCGGACATCAAACTCGGTGGCCTGTTCAATGCGCAAGTGATCTTTGGGCGAGAGCCTCATCATGATCTCGCCGAAGGTAAGAACCGTTTTACCCATGGTCGCGCAGCTCCTTCTTGCTCGTGCGTACACCTTTGATATGGCGTTGGCACGGAGGTGCCAAGACGGTAGGGTGCATCTTTGCACCTCCGTGCCAACGCTTGCCGAAATCGGTTTACGAAATCGGTTTCGTTTCGAGTTGTAGTATACTCATCTACAGCGTTTTGCAAGCGAGATTTTTAAAAAAATGCCTAAAACGGCTCAGACTGCTGACGATTGGGAAACGGGGTGCGCCATGGCGCAGATGAGGATTAAGGACATTGCTGCCGAGGCGGGCGTGAGCCCGGCCACGGTCTCGCGCTATCTCAATAACCGCCCCGGGCAGATGACCGAGGAAACCCGCGCTCGCATCGCGGCGGTTATCGAGCGCACTGGCTATCGCCCACGTGCCGCCGCACGCAATCTACGCAGCTCACGCACCAACCTCATCGGCGTGATTCTGGCCGACATCGCCAACCCGTTCTCGAGTGCCATGCTCGAGGGTCTTTCCGCCAGCGCCGCCGCGCGCGGCTGCTCGCTCATGACGGCCATTAGCAGCAATGATCCCGCCAAGGAGGCCGAGTCACTCACCAGGCTTATCGATGCCGGCGTGGACGGCCTGGTCGTCAACACCTGTGGCGGCAATGACGAGGCGATTGCCGCGGCTGCGGGGCGCCTGCCCGTCGTGCTGCTCGACCGCGATGTTGCCGCCGGCGGTGTCGATCTGGTGACCTCCAACAACCGTGAGCTGGTCGCCGGCCTGGTAGACGCCTTGGCCTCTGCGGGCAGTGAGCGCCTGTGCCTGCTCACCGAGGCAAGCGACGACAGCCCCGTGCGTCGCGAACGCGCCGAGGCGTTTGCCGACGAGCTCTCGCGCCGCGGCCTGGCCGGCGAGGTCGTCACCTTGGCGGACGGTGGTGTCGAGGGTGTCAGTCGCCTGGACGAGACCATCCGCGGCTATGCGGGCAAAAAGCTCGGCCTCATTGCCGTCAACGGCCTGGTTTTCCTGCGTTTGACCGAGGCGCTGGCACAGCTGGGGCCCTCGTTGCCGGCTGGCCTCAAGATTGCGACGTTTGACGATTACCCCTGGAACCACGTGCTCTTTGGCGGCGTCACCACGGCCGCGCAAGACACCCTCACCATTGCCGAGCGCGTAGTTGAGCGCCTGTCCGAGCGCATCGACGTCGTTACCACCACGGTGGGCGAGGCCGCAAGGCTGGCTCCCAAGCGCATCGAGATCCCCGGCCACATCGAACACCGCGCTTCGACCTCACGCTAGCCGCTCGTTCGCAACTGCCTGTTCGCGCACGTTTTTTGAGCGCTTGATACGCTTTAACCCTGCGGAAACATTTTTCTGCGATAGTATCTGCGGTATAGACCAGTCGAAACCCGCCCGAAAGAAAGGGGAGCGACATGAACCAGCAGAACATCGATTACGTACTCCGCTCCGTAGAGCAGCGTGACATCCGCTTTGTGCGTCTGTGGTTTGTCGACATTCTCGGCCGCCTCAAGAACTTTGCTATTAGCCCCGAGGACCTCGAGGTCGCTTTTGAGGAGGGTATTGGCTTTGACGGCTCGGCCATCGAGGGCTTTGCTACGCCCGAGGAAGCCGACATGCTGGCGTTCCCCGATGCTTCGACCTTCCAGATTCTGCCGTGGCGCCCGAGCCACAACGGCGTCGCTCGCGTGTTCTGCGACGTATGCACCCCCGATTGCAAGCCCTTCGCCGGCGACCCGCGCGATGCCCTGCGCCGCATGTTCCACAAGGCCGAGAAGGCCGGCTACCTGCTCAACGTTGGTGCCGAGCTGGAGTACTACTACTTCCCCGACGAGCACACGCCCGAGCCGCTCGACAACGTGGGCTACTTCGATCTTTCGGTGAGCGATGCCGCTCGCGACCTGCGTCGTAACACGGTCCTCACGCTCGAGAAGATGTCCGTGCCCGTGGAGTACACCTTCCACGCCGCCGGCCGCTCGCAGCATGGCATGAGCCTGCGTCACGCCGAGGCCCTGAGCATGTCCGACGCCATCACCACGGCCAAGCTCATCATTAAGCAGCAGGCTTACGAGAGCGGTTGCCACGCCTCCTTTATGCCCAAGCCGTTGGCGGGCGAGGACGGCAGCGCCATGTTTTTGCATCAGTCGCTGTTCGACCACGACGGCAACAACGTCTTTTGGGGCGAGGGCGACGAGAAGTACCACCTCTCCGATATCGCCAAACACTACATGGCCGGCATCCTGGCGCACGCGCGCGAGATCAGCGCCATCACCAACCCCACGGTTAACTCGTACAAGCGCATCACCACGGGCGGCGACTCCGTGCCGCAGTACGCCACGTGGGGCCTGCGCAACCGCGCAAGCATGATCCGCATTCCGGTCTACAAGCCCGGCAAGCAGCTGTCCACGCGCATCGAGCTTCGTAGCCCCGACCCCATGGCCAACCCGTACCTGGTCAACGCCGTCACGCTGGCGGCTGGTCTGGACGGCATCGAGCGCAAGCTGGAGCTCCCACCCGAGGCAACGGCCGAGACGCTCAAGCTTACCGACCGTCAGATGGTCGAGGCCGGCTACACGCCGCTGCCGCGCTCGCTCAAAGAGGCGCTCGACGTGTTTGAGGACTCGCAGTTTATGAAGGATGCCCTCGGCGAGCACATCCACAGCTTCTTCCTCAAAAAGAAGCGCGACGAGTGGCATAAGTTTGAGTCCACGATCACCGAGTGGGAGATCAAGCACTACCTGGCGAACTCCTAATCGCGCTGGCTTGTTCCAGTACGATTGAGCTCATTTCTTTGGAGGCCGATATGTCCGAAAAGAGTGCCCTGTTCATGGCGCGCACGACGCGCTTCCACGAGTTTGCCCGCAGCTTGACGACCACCCTGGGTGTCGAGGTGAGCCTGGCAACCCCCGATTCGCCGACTGCGGCGCACGACTTTGACCTGTTGATCCTCGATTCCGATGGCATCCGCAGCGACCGCATCGATCAGATTGCCAAGTGGCTCGACGACCGCGGTGGCGTTCCCATGCTGGTGATCGTCGACGACGAGGCGCTCGGCACCTTGCGCCTGCCCAATCACGCGCATGCCGACTTTGTATGCCCCACGGCGACACCCAACGAGCTTAAGGCTCGTGCGCAGCGCCTGATGGGCGAGGAGGAGACCGTCACCGCCGACGATGTGCTCAACATCGATAACCTCGAGATTAACCTGGCTACCTACCAGGTGACGCTCGATAACGAGCCCATCGACCTGACGCTGATGGAGTACTCGCTGCTGAGCTTTTTGGCGACGCATCCCAACCGTGCCTACAGCCGCGAGGTGCTGCTGCACCGCGTGTGGGGCTTTGAGTACTGCGGCGGTACGCGCACCGTCGACGTGCACATCCGACGCATCCGCTCCAAGGTGGGCCCGCAGATCGCGGCACACATCACCACCGTCCGCGGCGTGGGCTATCTGTTTAAGGACTAGATTTCCACCACAAAGGGGACAGGCACCTTCGTGGTGGTTTTGACGCAGGTGCGGGTTCCCCTCGAATCTGCAACAGAACTTAAGCCTTCCTAAAAGATTGCGTTCTCATACACTTGCGCCCGCATATTGGGGTACAACTCAACGTGAACAATGATGGCCCGCCACATGTTTGGCGGGCCTTTGGTTATTTGACGAAAGGATCGCAGCCATGAGCGAGTACGATTCCCAGCGTCCCCAGGATGCGGGCAACGCCGGCGAGACCCAGCAACAGCCGCGCGTGCAGGTGGAGTCGACGCCTGCCGACGGCAACATTCCCTACGTGCAGGCCTACGACACGCAGACCGGAAAGCCGCTGGGCAGCCAGCAGGTTGTAAACAAGCACACGGTGGTCAAGACCAAGACCAAAAAGCTGCCGATTTTTATTACGGCACTCGCCGGCTGTGCCTGCGGCGCCCTGCTGGTCATTGCGCTCATTATGAGCGGCACGCTCGATATCGGCGGCGGCAAGAATGCCGTGACGGCGGGCGCTTCGGGCTCGTCGACGCAAAAGATCACGATCGACTCCGAGGACACCACGTTGGCCGAGGCCGTTTCTGCCAAGGCCCTGCCCTCCGTCGTTTCCATCACTGCCACTTCGAGCGGCAGCCAGAATGGCTCGCTTTCGCAGTCTGCCGACGAGTCGGATAGTTCGGGCAGCGTCGGTTCGGGCGTGGTGCTCGATACCGAGGGCCACATCCTCACCAACAACCATGTGGTCGATGGCTATGACCAGTACGTGGTGACCATGGACGATGGCACCACCTACGAGGCCGAGTTCGTGGGCAACGATGCCTCGAGCGACCTCGCCGTCATTAAGCTCAAGGACGTCGATGCCTCCAAGCTTACCCCGATCGAGATCGGCGACTCTTCCAAGCTCAACGTGGGCGAGTGGGTCATGGCTATCGGCTCGCCGTTCGGCAACGAGCAGTCTGTCTCCACGGGCATTGTGTCGGCGCTGTATCGCTCCACGGCCATGAGCTCTACCAACGGTAACACCATCTATGCCAACATGATCCAGACCGATGCCGCCATCAACCCGGGCAACTCCGGCGGCGCGCTCGTCAACGACAACGGCGAGCTCGTGGGTATCAACTCGCTCATCGAGAGCTACTCGGGCTCCAGCTCGGGCGTGGGCTTTGCCATTCCCGTTAATTATGCCAAGAACATTGCCGACCAGATTATCGACGGCAAGACGCCGGTGCATCCGTACCTGGGCGCCACGCTTTCGAGCGTCAACGCGCTCAACGCCCGCACCAACAAGCTGAGCACCGATAGCGGCGCGTATGTGGCGAGCGTCGTCGAGGACGGTCCCGCCGCCAAGGCTGGCATCCAAGAGGGCGATGTCATTACCAAACTGGGCGACGACGAGATTACGAGCGCCGACGGCCTGATCATCGCGCTGCGCAGCCACGAGGTGGGCGAGAAGGTCGAGATCACGCTCATGCGCGGTAAGGACGAGAAGAAGGTCACGGTCGAGCTGGGCTCCGACGAGGAGCTGCAGAACCAGCAGCAGGATGACAGTTCGACCGACACCGGCAACGGCGGTATTACCGACGAGCAGCTGCGCCGGTACCTGGAGGAGCTGCTAGGCCAGCAGGGCCAGGGTCAGGGTCAGGGTTTCTAACGAGCTGTATCGCACATATCGAAGCTAGAGGGGCTGTTCCGCCAGTGCGGGACGGCCCCTCTTTTCTTATTGATCCGTTGGGGACGGAGGAAAACGGATCACTTGGGGCTGGCAAGAGGCTTGGTTCGGAATGGCCTGGACAGTTAGTTCAGATACGTATAAATCTGGGGCAGCTTGGGATGCGTTTTGAGCAATTTTTGATTGGGTTGGGGCTCGAATGGGTGTTTGGAAGGGAGAGTGGGACGTTTACATGGTCTCGAGGAGCCCAAATTAGTTGAAACAGGGGTGTTCGTGCCTGATCCGGCTCTAGGATTTATACGTATCTGAACTAACTGTCCACCACAGTCTGGCGGCTGCCGATTCGGTGCGGTTCGAAAGGGCTATTCGACCCCGTTGCGACCGGTGGTACTCTTGTATCCGTTTGAAATCGAGCGAAGGAGTGCCGCTATGGAGCAATCGAGCCTGTTTGGTGACGGCGTGGACATCGATACCGAAACGCCCACGACCGCGGAAGCCACTGCACCGACCGATGTCCGTGCCCAGGCGGCAACGCGCGCGGCCGAGCTGCGCCACGAGCTCGACTACCATGCCTATCGCTACTACATGCTCGATGCACCCGAGATTACGGACGCCGCCTTTGACAAAATGCTCGTTGAGCTGCAGGAGATCGAGGCGGCCTACCCCGATTTGGTGACGCCCGATAGCTATACCCAGCGCGTGGGCGGCTACGTGAGCGAGCAGTTTACGCCGGTCACGCATATGGCGCGCATGTATTCCATGGATGATGCCATGGATCTGGACGAGCTCGACGCATGGCTCCAGCGCACCGAGGATGCGCTTGGCGCTGGTAGCGTCACCTATACCTGCGAGCTCAAGATTGACGGTCTGGGCGTGGCGCTTACTTACCAAAACGGCACCTTTGTGCGCGCGGCCACACGTGGCGATGGCGCCACGGGCGAGGACGTGTCGCTCAACGTGCGCACTATCAAGGATGTGCCCATGTACCTGTCCGAGCCGGCGCTCGCCCACATGGGCGCCGACCGCGAGCGTACTATTGAGGTGCGCGGCGAGGTCTATATGCCCAAGGGCAGCTTTGTGCGCCTGAACGACGAGGCCGATGCCGAGGGGCGCGACCCCTTCGCCAACCCGCGCAACGCTGCCGCCGGCAGCCTGCGCCAAAAGGACCCCAAGGTCACGGCGCGCCGCGATCTCGCTACCTTTATCTATGCCATCGCCGATACCGATCCGCTGCACGTCCACAGCCAGCGCGAGTTCCTCGATTGGCTGCGTAGCGCCGGCTTTAGCGTCAACCCTAACGTGGCTCGCTGTGCCACACCCGCCGAGGTCCACGAGTTCTGTGCCCAGGCGCTCGAACACCGCGGTGACCTGGACTACGACATCGACGGCGTGGTCGTAAAGGTCGACAGCTTCCAGCAGCAGCTCGACCTGGGCTTTACCGCCCGCGCACCGCGCTGGGCCATCGCCTTTAAGTTCCCGCCCGAGGAAAAGCAGACCGTCCTGCGCGAGATTCGCATCCAGGTGGGCCGCACCGGTGTGCTCACACCGGTCGCCGAGTTCGACCCGGTGACGGTTGCCGGCTCCACCATCGCGCGCGCCACGCTGCATAACATCGACGAGATTCGCCGCAAAAACGTGCGCGAGGGCGACACTATCATCGTGCACAAGGCAGGCGACGTAATCCCCGAGGTCGTGGGCCCGGTGCTCGACAAGCGCCCGGCCGATTCGGTCGACTGGCACATGCCCGAGGTCTGCCCCGTGTGCGGCAGCCCCGTGGTCCACGAGGATGGCGAGGTCGCTTACCGTTGTGTCTCCATCGACTGTCCCGCGCAGCTCAAGGAGCGCTTGCTCCACTGGGTGAGCCGCGGCTGCATGGACGTCGACGGCCTAGGCGACGAGATCGTCGACAAGATGATCGCCGCCGGGCTGATCCACGACGTCGCAGACTTCTACCAGCTCACGGTCGACGATATCGCCGGCCTGGACACGGGGCGCGTGTACGCTAGCTCCAACATCAAAAAAGGCGTCAAGAAGGGCGACCCCATTCCGGTAGGCCTCAAGACGGCCGAGAAAATCATCGCCGAGCTCAACAAGTCCAAGAGCCAGCCACTCGGTCGCGTGCTGTTTGCCCTGGGCATCCGCCACGTGGGCAAGAGTGTGGGCGAGGTCATCGCCGAGCGATTTCTGTCGATTGACAAGCTCATCTTGGCGAGCGAAGAGGACATCGCCGAGTGCGAGGGCATCGGTCCCAAGATTGCGGCGAGCGTCAAGCAGTTCCTGGCCGTGCCCGAAAACCTTGCCGTGCTGGAGCGCCTGCGCCAGGCGGGCCTGTCGCTCGAGGTCGACTTGGGCGCCGCGCATGCACAAGCCGCAGCCGACGCGGGCGTGGCGGGCGAGCTCGCCGATGCACAACCGCTCGCGGGTCTGACCTTCGTGCTCACCGGCACGCTCGTCAACCGCACGCGCGACGAGGCGGGCGCGGCGCTCAAGGTGCTCGGCGCCAAGGTTTCGGGCAGTGTTTCAAAGAAGACGAGCTATCTGGTCGCCGGCCCCAAAGCGGGCTCCAAGCTCACCAAGGCCGAGCAGCTGGGTGTGCCCGTGCTGGACGAGGCGGCACTTGAACAGATTTTGGCGACGGGTAGGGTCCCGGAGGCATAATGATTTGTTGAGGAACTGCGCAGAGGCTCAGTTCCTCAACATCTCCTTATAGTGTTTGCCTGTTCAATTTCGATATCGTTTCCCTCGTATGATCCAGATGTGTCTACCGAGTCAAAGCGTGAGTAGGAAACTCTTGTCCCAACTTTGATTTGGGAAAGCTTGTCTTTGATTCGGCCAGATGAGGGGAATGTAATCCGGGTTTGCTTTCCAGCGTCGGTGTAGCGGGGACTGTTGTCTGTTTGGATTACGAGTTCCGTTCCCTCAATAGAATGAACGCTGCCGGCTCCAAAGACAAGGTAATCATCTCCTCCGCTATAGCGGGCTCTATCTGTGCATGAAGAAACGGATGCAAACATAGCGAAAATCACCAATATCGTAACCAGGGCAAAGGCCGTGGTGCCATAGCATTTTGATGGTGCCATCCGGTCTACCAAAAGACTGTTCCGTTCAATTTGACCATATTGGGCGTTGCATAGTTAATCGCTCGGGGATAAGTGTTCCATCCGTCGAATACTTCGAGCCACTGCAGTTCGATGCCAGAGCTTCCATTATGCCCAGTAAAATAGCCAGTTACCGTGACTGTATGACCTGATAGCTCGACGGATCCTTTACTGTTTCGGCTGTTGATCCACATATGATACAAGCCGATATTCCCTTGATCGATAGTTGCTCTGTACTGAGCGAATTGAGGCTGATAACCGAAAAATTGAGTATTAAGTGCTCTACCCTTTTGAGCGGCAAGACTTTTAAACGGAACAATTCCATCTGGGATGATCGTTCTTCCGTACTCGACGCCCTGATCATTGGTCTTATACGTTGTTGTGCCAGTGACGTTCCATATTTCTTTATAATAATCGGGATTAAATTGATTAGCGTTTGAACTGGTGAGACCGTAATGCATTGATACAGCGTACAAGGCAGAAACGACGCATGCATACTTATTAGTGCGGGCTTCAACTAATGATTCCGAGACTCCTCGGAACGGTATTCCGTTTAAATCGTCTATTTGGAAATGCAACATCAAGTCATCTTCATTGATAATGACTGCATCCCATGAAGTTGGGTTATTGCTTTGAGGTGCTATACCCTTTTCGGTGACAATCGGGACAGACCGTATATTGTTATAGTTGGTTACACAGTCTCTAGTTCCTGGCACCAAAGTTCCATATTCAATATCGTTGTACGAAATTAGTACGGTTGGGTTTGTGGCCTGTTGGCCGGAATAAGTTGAAATGGCGTTTGATAGAGAAGCTGAAATCGGAAGAATGGTATCGCCGAGGGTTATCTCCTTCAGAAGCCCAGGATATGATGCGTCAAGTATTAAATAACCGTAAGGGCTTCCTTCCCTTGTGACACTGATTTCATAGCCACAGATAAGGCCGATTTGTTGGCATACGGGAACGATTTGCTCGATCTCTAAGTTCGCGGATCCGTCGACGATGGGCAACAGGGAAAGCGCGTAGTCTTGTGCTAGGTCTGATGTAAAAGCGACGGATGAGTTTGAGTCGGCAGCGAATACTCTTGTTGGGCGTGACGCGGATAAGCCGATGATCGAGGCTAGGCCGAGAAGAAACGAGCGACGTGATTGAACTCTGGGCATAATGTCTCCTGCCTATGGGGGGGCAATATGCTGTCATTTTATTTGCTACAAAATACAATCTAATTCGGATTAAGGTAAATGGATGGAATTGCTCGATAAATGGTAGTGATTAGCGGACCGGTATCGCGATCCTCGTCACATACGCTCCCGGATCGTCGCTGATGATGTCGTCGATCAGGGCAATCTCACGCGAGGGGCCGGCGGGCGCTAGGCCGTGCTCGTGCATATAGCCGAGCAGCCGCTCGTAGCGTGGGGCTGCCTGTCCGTGCGTGCCGCGGAAGCTAATGGTCAGGCAGCGCGCGGCAGGTCGTGTCTCGACGTCGCCCAAGTAATCATCAGTGTCATCGAGCAGCAGAAAGACCTCGTCGTAGCCATCAAAGTCGCCGGCGGCGAGGCGCTCAGTGCCGATCCCGACGCCTAAGTTGCCCAGAAAGACAAAGGTTTCGTGCTGACCCCTCTGCAGTTGGCGAATCTGCCACTCCAGCGCATAGGCGTCGGTAGGGTTGACGCGTTCGCGCAGCACGGCGCAGCGAAGCTCGGGCGCATCGATTGCGCAAATGGTATCGAGCTCGGTGTTCAAGGCATCGTGAAGCAGGGCAAGCCGGTTGTCAATCTTGCGTGAAACGCGCTCCAGCTCGCGGCGCTTGCGTTCGATGAGCTCCTGCTGCTGAGCCAGCTGCCGCTGCATAAGGGTCACATCGCACGTGGTCACAAACTCACGGATTTGTGCGAGCGGCAAGTCGAGAACGCGCAGGTGGCTGATGGTGTTGAGGGTGGAGAGCTGCCGCGATCCGTAGTAGCGGTACCCGCTCGCCGGATCGATGCGCGCCGGGTCCAGCAAGCCCATCTGCTCGTAATGGCGCAGCGTGCCCACGCTCAGGTTAAACAGGCGCGCCACTTCGCCAATGCGGAGCAGGCCCTCGGTATGTTCAGTAGGCGTGTCGGTCATGGGACCACTCCTTTCAATGCGCGGGGTGCCGCCGAGGCCGCGCAACGCGGTCGTCGTATGACGCGAACGAATCGCTATGCCATCAGCTTGTCAAAAGCTCCGCGACGGTTGAGTACGGTAAATGCCACCACGCAAATAATCAGTGACAGAATCGAGCCGCACGGCGAGGCGATGCCCATGGGGAACAGCGTGTCGGAATAGGCATTCGACAGCAGCCACGCGCCCGGCACGCGAATGAGCGCCACGGCCAGCACGTTGTGTGCAAAGCCGATGTAGCTCTTGCCGTATGCAGCGAAAAAGCCACTAAAGCAAATGTGGATGCCGGCAAAAATCGCGTCGAAAATGTAGCTGCGCATATAGCCGGTACCGGCCGCGACCACCGCGGCGTCCTTGGCAAAAAAGCCGATAAACGCCGGTGCCACCAGCCACATCAGCACCGTAATCAGGCAGCCGTACACCACCGAGATGGTCATGGCATCCTTGAGCACCTGACGCGCGCGGTCGCCCTTGCCCGCGCCGGCGTTTTGCGCTGTGAGCGCGCTGACAGTCGCGCCCATGGAGCTCGGCACGATAAACAAAAAGCTGATCATCTTCTCGACCAGGCCCACGGCGGCGGCGTCGACGAGCCCTCGGTGGTTGGCGATGACGGTGATGAACATAAACGCCACCTGGATGCAGCCGTCCTGCACGGCCACGGGCACGCCGATCTTAAGGATGCTGCCGAGCACCTCGGGCTGGGGGCGCAGGTCGCTGCGCTTAACGTGGATGTTCGTGCGGCGGCTCTTGAGCCACACGAGCGCGAGGGCAACGCTGGCCGTCTGGGCGGTTACCGTGCCGAGCGCCGCACCCACGGGGCCGAGTCCCATGTGGCCGATAAATAGAAAGTCGAGCGCGATGTTGATGATGCATGCCACGCCAATCACGTACATGGGCGAGCGCGAATCGCCCAACCCACGAAAGATGGCCGAAAGAATGTTGTACGCGGCGATAAAGGGAATGCCGACAAAGCAGATACGCAGGTAGGCAGCGGTGCCTTCGACCGCCTCGGCTGGCGTGCCAATGAGTGCCACAATCTGCGGACACAGCGCGAGCAGGACAGCGGCCAGCACCACCGAGACGCCCATAAAGAGCGTGATGGTGTTGCCGATGGCGGCCTCGGCGCGGTCAAAGCGGCGCGAACCCACGGCATGGCCGACGATGACCGTCGTTCCCATGGCCAGGCCCACGAGCGTCACGGTAATGATATAGAGCGTCTGCGCGCCATTGCCCACGGCGGTGATGCCGGCGGCGCCGCTAAACTGCCCCATCATGTACAGGTCGGCCATGCCGTAGAGCATCTGCAAAAAGTACGAGAGCATATAGGGCAGGGCAAAGACCGCGATGGTCTTGAGGACATTGCCGCGTGTGAGGTCGTGTTCCATGGGCGGGGCTTTCTGGCTGGGTCTGTTTACGTACCAGTGTAGTGAAAACCCTACAACGATTGTAGAGTCAAGGTTTGTGATGACGACGGGGCGAAAAAGTCCGCTCCGAGCGCGGTCATTTCCAATTGAATACGGGCACGCGCCCTGCAAAGTACGATGCTTCGACCCCTCCATGCCCCTTACCTCGCCTCAAACCATCGCAACATTCGACGTTTTTGCCAAAATCGAAAAAAGCATCGATTGTTGTGATGGTTTTTCTGCCACTCGACCGGGTGGAATCGCTTTCTTGCGCACGAAGGTGTGCGGATCCGTGGGCAGGGGAATAAGGTTGGTTATCCGACTCCATTGGAGGGCTCATGGACCTGCCGATCGTCCTGTCCCATAAGACTGCCTGGCTGTACCACAACGTGGCGCGCCCGTCCGAGCCGCTCTCGCGAGCAAGCAGCCTATACGATGAGGATTCGTTTGCCAGCGAGGCGGAGCCAGCCGAAGCGCTGCCCAAACTGGGACTAGATACCAAGGGGCTGAGGGTTTCGACGGCTGTCGGGATCGTTACCGACTATCTGGTTTCGCTTGGTATTTCACGAGAAGAGCTCAATCATATCGACACGCTCGTCAATTTCGATTTTGAGCGCTCGACGCCGGCTGGATTTAGGTGTCACGTATTTGGGGCGCCGGTACCTCCAGGCCATCTTATCGAGGTGGCGGAGGGCCTTCTAGTGGTTGATGAGGTCATGTGCTTTGTCCAAGCGGGTTCGTGGATGAGCGAGCCCGAGCAGCTGGAATATGGCTACGAAATCTGCGCCCGATACCATTTGAATCATCTGTCGACAGGCGATTATATCGAGATGGGGCAGAGGTATGCCGTTGCCGACTTGATTGCTTATTGCAATGAGAACCGATCTCGTCAGGGGGCTATGCGCGCGGCCGCCGTGCTCAAGCGCGTGCATGATGGCGCGCGGTCGCCCATGGAGACGGCCACCGCAATCATGGTCGCAGCAAAACGTTCCCAGGGCGGGCTGGGATACGCCAAGGTCGAGCTCAACCATCGGGTCGATGTTCCCAACGAGTTCAAGTATCTCGCAAAGGCCGGGTATTTCGAGATCGACGTATATGCGCCTGCGAGCGGTACGGGGATTGAATACAACGGCTCGGACCATCTTGATAAACAGCGCAGCGCGTCGGATGCGGAGCGTATGACCGTGCTGAGCGCGCTGGGCTTTAGGATGATCGTCCTCACCGGGACTCAGTTTGCCCATCAGCTGCAATTGCATCGGGCGATGAATGCCATCGCGCTCGCTATGGGGCTCAAGTGCGACCGGAGCGAAGCGTTCCAGAAGCGTCAGAACGACCTGCGAGAATTCGTGATTCGCAACTGGAGTGGGGACCTCTAGGGACACTTTGGCCCTTCTGCTGGGTGCTGCGGGCAGGCAAACCATCACAACATTCGACGTTTTTCGCCAAAATCGGGAAAAGCATCGAATGTTGTGATGGTTTGTGTGCTGAGGATGGGCTTGGAAAGTCCGTTTTGCTCGAAGCGACCTGTCCTGTCGTACGGGTGTCGGCATGATTCTCCCGTGGGGTATTATGTTTTCCGAAGAATAAAACGCCGCGTGAGGGGAGGGCTGCGTGGACGGGCACGTGCAACATGACGGCTTTGGCCGCGATATCAACTACCTGCGCATTGCCGTTACCGACAAGTGCAATTTCCGCTGCATTTACTGCATGCCGGCCGATGGCGTGGCGCCCCGCGCGCACGACGAGCTGCTCAGTGCCGAGGAAATCGCCCGCTTTGTGCGCCTGGTGGCGGGGGAGGGCATTCGCCGCGTACGCCTGACGGGCGGCGAGCCGCTGGTTAGCCGCCGTATTATTCCGCTCATTCGCGACATCCGTGCGATCCCGCAGATCGAGGACATCTCGCTTACCACCAACGGCGCCCTGCTGCCCAAGCTGGCGCCGCTGCTCAAAGATGCGGGGCTTAACCGCGTCAACATTTCGCTCGACACGCTCGACCCTACGCTCTTTGGAAAGATCACGCGCCTGGGTCGGCTCGAGCAGACCATGGCCGGCATCGACGCGGCGCTGGCTTGGGGCTTTGAGCCCGTTAAGGTCAACTGCGTTGTAGTGCGCCGGCTTAACCAGGATGTGGCGGCCCTTGCGCGGCTCACGCTCGACCGCCCCATCCACCTGCGCTTTATCGAATACATGCCCATCGGCGACGAGCGCACGAGCTCGCATTGCGCTGTGGACCCTCACGCGCCCACACTCAATCACGAGCTGTGGGACGCGAGCGACACCGTGCCGAGCGACGAGCTGCGGGAGCGCATCAATTCCGGGGCCGCCGCGGTGGGTCTGGGCGAGCTCGAGCCGCTTGACATCACCGACGCTCCTGCCGGTGCGGGCCCCGCGCGCTATTGGCACTTTCCGGGCGCGGCGGGAACGGTCGGCTTCATTAGCGCTATGTCCAATCATTTTTGCGCGAACTGCAACCGTCTGCGCTTGACGGCCGACGGCAGCGTTCGCCCGTGCCTGTTTAGCGATGCCGAGTATTCGGTGCGCGACGCCCTGCGCCGTGGTGATGATATGCAGGTACTTTCGATTTGGCGCGATGCCGTGGCCCACAAACCGCAGGAACACGCGATAATTGAGGGCACGCAACGATTTATGTCCCAAATCGGAGGATGATCATATGGCCAAGAGCAGGTACGCCGATGCCACCAAGGCCGCTCGCAGGGCCGCGATGTCTGCCCACAAAGTCACGGCTGCGGCGAATGCTGGCAACGCCGACGCGCCCGCACAGCCGTCTGCCAGCGCTGCCGCCGCGCCCGCCCGCGACGCCCGTCGCGATGAGCTGACGCACGTGGACGCCAAGGGCGAGGTACGCATGGTCGACGTGTCCGACAAGGCCGAGACCCATCGCATTGCCATCGCCGAGGGCACCATCCTCATGCATCCCGAGACGCAGGCCATGGTGCTGCAGGACCGCGCCAAAAAGGGCGACGTGCTTGCCTGCGCGCGCGTGGCGGGCATCATGGCCATCAAGCGCACGAGTGACATCATTCCCATGTGCCATCCGTTGCTCATTACCAAGAGTAAGTGCGATATCGAGCCTATCGCGCCGGCGGGGACGCCTGCCGAGGATGTGCCCGAGGGCTGGGCGCCGGCGCGCGCGGACGGGCAGGTTGGCTTTCACGTGCTGGTCACGGCGGGCGTGACGGGCAAGACGGGTATTGAGATGGAGGCCCTGACCGGCGCGAGTGCCGCGTGCCTAACGATCTATGACATGTGCAAGGCCGTCGATCGCGGCATGGAGATCGTCGACGTTCGTCTGCTGCACAAGGAAGGCGGCCGCTCGGGCGTGTGGAATCGCGCCGAGCGTCAGGCTGCTGCTGTCGAAGCTGTGGCCGCTGACGGTGCCGCGCCGGCGAGCGCACCCGTCGCCGTCGCGCCTGCGGCCCTGACCCCGGCCGTCCCCGCGATCGCGTTTATCGGCTACCAAAACTCGGGCAAGACCACGCTCGTCGAGAAGGTTATCGCCGAGCTCACCCGCCGCGGCCTGCGCGTGGGTTCGCTCAAGCATCATGGGCATCACGGCTTTGATATCGACGTGCCCGCTAAGGACACCTGGCGCCATCACCAGGCCGGATCCAAGCACGTGGGCCTCATCTGCGCCACGCGCTGGGCGGAGTACGCCGACACGCGCGAGGAGGACGAGATGCCCGCGCGCGAGCTGCTGTCGCGTTACAACGATGTCGACGTGGTGATCATCGAGGGCTACAAGACCGAGGGCTTCGACAACATCGTGGTCGCGCGCTCCGGTGTCGACCGTCTGCGCGGCAAGAGCTCGCTCGACCTGGTCGACGGTCGCACGCTGGCCCTTGCCTGCAATGAGGCCCTGGCGCGTCAGGCCTTCGACGCCGGCTTTGCGACCCGAGCCATCAACATCAACGACGCTCGAGCCATCTGCGACCTGATCCAAGATCATCTGGCCTAAAACCTGCCAAATAGGGACAGGTTTATTTTGGCAGGTTTTATCTGGGCAAACGTCATTCCACCACAAAGGGGACAGGCACCTTTGTGGTGGTTTTTGCTTTGGTAGATTATCGGGACATGCCTTACAATCTACCAAGTAGTTCATGACGGGCGAAAAACGGAGAAAAGGGGCTTGATGTGTCCTTAATGTTTCATGCGGATAGATTGATTTGACAGACGGTGGCGAATGCCCGCCGTCCGCATTCGTATGAAATAAGGAGTCTCCATGCTCGCCGCTCTTTTCTCAAAGCCTCAATCATCGCTGTCCGTGCAGGCCAAGCGCCTGGTGGCGATGCGCTTTCTCATCTACACCGGTTTTCAGACTAGCTACTTTATCGGCGTCATCGGAACGCTCACCTATGCGGACGGCGCCTCGGTCGTCGCGACATCGCTGGCCGTCCTGTTCATGAACGTTTTCGTGATCCTGGGATCCTTTGCGGGTGGCGCGGCGCTCGACGCCTGGGGCCCGCGCCACCATTTCTTGCTGAGCATCGTCGGCACGCTTGTAACCGGCACGGCAATCATTGCCTTTGGTGGCGCGACCGGCATCGTCCTGCTCGGCGCGGTGTTCCTAGGCTTTACGATGGGGTTCGCCCAGCCCATCGCCACATCCTATCCGGCCTACCTCACCGATGATCCCGTCGAGCTCAAAGACATCAACTCCGCCATCGCCATGTTCTCAAACGTGAGTATTATCGTCGGACCCACGTTGGGTGGCTTTGTCGCGGCAGCTGCATCGTCACGCGTGGTGTTCGTGCTCATGATGATCTTTACCGTACTGGCGCTCATTGCCGGTTGGGGCTTTAGGCCGCAGACCAGCCATGTCGCCGGGGATGCGGATGCCGATTCGGCAGAGGAAGGGGAGCGTGCGGGACAAAGCTCCAACCCCAGCACGTCCGCCCGCGTCACCTTCGCAGCCAGCATCAAAACAGTCTTCACCAACAGCGTCCTCGCGCTACTTTTCTGCATCATTTTCCTTTCAAACTTTGGCTACGGCGCCTTCGATCCGCTGGAATCGTTCTTCTACCGCGATGTCTTACACGTCGGTGTCGAATGGATGGGCTGGCTCTCGTCGGCCTGCGGTGTGGGTGCGGTACTGGGCGCCGTGGTCGCGCTCCGCTTGCCACCGCACCTGGTCAGCCTTAAAACGCTGCTCGTGGCGCTTATGTCCGTGGGTCTGGGAAGCCTGCTCTACGTGGGAACGCCGTACGTGGGCGTGGCCCTCGTCGGCCAGATCGCTCTGGGCATAGCTTGGGGTGTCGTCAACCCGCTCCACAACACCATTGTGCAAACGACGGCACCGCTCGAACAGCTCGGTCGCGTCAACTCGGTCATGGGCTTTGGCAATATGTTCGCCGGCGTGGCCCCTCTGGCGATTGCCCCGTGGCTGGCGGCGACATTTGGCGTGCAGCAGACGCTCGTAGGGGCGGGCCTGGTCGTGACGGCAGTCCCCGTGGCGTTGCTGCTGTTTGGACGCCGGCATTTGGATCGTGCCGCAAAGCAGTAAAAACCATCACAACATTCGATGAAAATAGCGATTTTGCCGAAAAACGTCGAATGTTGTGATGGTTTGCACCCCGGGCCATGCCATTCTGCGGGTCCTGCCACCACAAAGGGGCCAGGCACCATTGTGGTGGTTTTTGCTTTGACGGGCCGTGGCTGCGCCTTGGTATACCATGTACACCATTTCCGACCACATCCAGCACCGCCGCACGACCCAGAAAGGCCCCCATGGACGCCACCTTCAGCACCGCCGCACAACCCAGAAAGGCCCCCATGGACACCACCTTCAGCCACATTAAAGCCGTGTTCTGCGATATCGACGGCACGCTGCTCACGAGCCAGCACACGGTGTCCCCGCGCACCGTGGCGGCGATCCGCGCCCTGCGCGAGCGCGGCGTGCTCTTTGGCCTGTGCACCGGGCGCGACGCCCACGCGACCGAGGCCATGTACGAGTTCTGGGGCATCGAAGGCCTGGTAGACGTGATGGTGGGCTGTGGTGGTGCCGAGGTCATCGACCGCGCGCACGCCATCAACGAGCTGAGCTATCCGCTGCCGGGCGAGACCATCGCGCGCATCTGCAAGCACATGGCGGACCTTCCGGCAACGCCCGTCTGCCCCCGAGACGGCGTGTTCTACGTGCCCGAGAGCAACGCGTGCGTCGAGCATTTGTCGCGCGTCGATGGTGTGCCCTACCAGGTGGTCGACTTTGCCGAGTTTTTGCGCGAGCCGCAGCCCAAGGTGATGTTTACCATGGCGCCCGAGGTAATGCCGCGGGTGATTGAGCGGGCGTCGACGTTTGCCGACGACACCGTTAAGGCGGCGGCTCTGCAGACCACGCAGCGGCTCTACGAGTTCATGGATCCGCGCGTGTCCAAGACGCGCGGCCTTGTGCGCGTGGCGGAGCTCAACGACATGGAGCTCCAGAACATCTGCGTGTTTGGCGATGCCGATAACGACACCTGCATGGTGGCCGACGCCGGCGTGGGCGTGGCTATGGCAAACGGCAGCGACGCCACTCGTGCCGCCGCCGACTATGTAACCGCGAGCAACGACGAAGACGGCATCGCGATCTTTATCGAGGAGCATCTGCTGTAGCGCCGGGGGAGAACCACCGCAAAGGGGACAGGCGCCTTTGCGGTGGCCTCAGGCGATTTGGGCGAATTGATGCCTAAAATCTTCGCGTAAATTCAAATAACGTCGTTTAAACATCACGCTTCTAACCACCGATGGGTTAAAGATATTCTCATCAGTTTGGTAGGATATTCCTCCCGGGTAATGACACACCGCTCACGGTCGATTTTCGACCGTTCACAGGATGTTTGCTCTTGAGCAAAATGTTGTGCAAATAAATCTAATGCCATTAAAAAATAATAGGCAACTAAATTACCAGTAGAAATAGATATTTCATAGCGAATAAACGAAGGTTAATCCGAGCAAATGTCAAGAGAATTGAGAATTCGCTACAAAACTATCGGTATTTTTGCCTAGATGTTCAAACAATCGTTATAATTGCATCACTTAGCGAGCGCAATTACAGATTGCGCAGATACGTTTGATAGGGAAAGAGCAAGATCGCGGTCTCTTGGGGAGGAGACATCGATGAAAGCGAATTCGGAAAAAACTAAGCAGAGCAATAAAGCGACGCGCCGTGTACTGGCAGGCGTTTTGTGCGGAGCATCCGTTTTGAGCCTGGTACTGTCGCTCGTCATGCTCCCGATCTCGCAGGCCATTGCCAACGATGGTCAGGCAGCTCCTACCGAGGGAACTGTGATGGGGGGGGGTTCCTCAAGTGAGTCTACTGATGTAGACAACACCAACAACGGGGATACCGAAAACCAGGATAATGACGATGCTGAGGGCGACGACGAAATCCAGCAGGAGGAGCAGCCCAAGGACGAGTCGCAGGCAGAAGAAAATGAAGCGATTGACGATGCCGCTGGTTCGTCAGCCGAGGAGGCTGTGGCGAGCGAAGAGGTAGCCACGGACATCAAAAATGCCGATGATTTGCAGAAAAAGCTTCTAGGCGTTGAGGAAAATCAAGTCGCCAGCTTTACGCTTGCGGCTGATATTGACTATGCTGATGAAATCACGCTTAGACATAGTAACAGTAAGATTACGCTGGACCTAAAAGGTCATAAAATCAAGCATACAGGCAACAATTCAAACAAGCCGCTTTTCAGCGTGTGCAATGGTGCCGAGTTTACAATCACGGATACTGAACCGGTTGAGGATAAGATAACTGACACTCAGCCGCTGAAGGGTCAAGGCCAGGAACTGGTAGCTGATAATTATGGCAAGACGGCAAAAATGCTCTATGAAAAAGACGTTCCGACTAAGCTTACCTATTACGTGACTAAATCCAGCGTGGATACTACGGACAGCACTCGTACAAACGAGATCACCGACAAGCACGAGGTTACCATCAATGGCGCCATCGTGGGAACCCAAGCTGACTCCACGATGAGGCTCATCAACGTCTATGCGGGCGGTACGTTTAACCTTCAGAAGGGCGTGCTGACCACGACTCAGAACGCGAAGGTCGGCAGCCTCATCTATGCCGAGAACGGCTCTACCGTCAATATGAGCGGTGGCTACGTTTGCGGTGCAACCTCTAATAGCCGTGGCGCAGGCATCGAACTTGGCGTCAAGGAAGGCAATGGTGCCACCCTCAACCTCATCAATGGCGTGATCGCAGGTAACTGCGCTGGCGCTGGCGGCGGTGTGTACGCTAGCGGTGTCGGTGTGCCCGCTAACGACCCTAACAAAACCATGACCAAAATCAACATGACCGGTGGCATAATCTCCGGTAATAGCACACTCGGCGCGGGACTCGGTGGCGGCATTATGGCCGAGGGCGGCATCGTGACCGTTTCTGGTGGCCATATCACGAATAATAGAATGGCTAAATTATGCAGCCACGATGGCAACGGTGACCATGGCGGCGCTGGGCTTGCTGCCAACGATGGAGCGAAAGTCACTATTTCCGATGGTCAGATTACCGGCAACTACTCCGAGGAAGCCGGCGGCGGCGTTTACGTTACCGATGTCGAACGGAATAGCCAAACGTCTCGCTCAGGAATGGCGTGGCTGAATATCACGGGAGGAATTATTGCCTCTAACGTGAGCTTCCGATCTGAGGGTGCTGGCATTCGAGTGGGCCAGATGGTTGACGCGATGATTAACGGTACTGAAGATAGTAAAGTCTACATCACAAACAATCACTGCATGTCTCGCTTTGACTGGGGTGGCGGCGGCATCTTTGTTCAGGGAAACTCAGACCAAGGCAAGGAATATACTGCTGGTAGGCTATTCATATATAACTCGTACATTAGCGCCAATGAAGCTGGCGGCTACGGCGGTGGCGTTGCAGTCTGCCCCACGGGCAAGACGTTGGTAACGAACACTGAGGGCACGGCAATCTTTGGCAATTCGTCTGCCGGCGCTGAGTCTGATGGCGAAGATCGTTTTAAAAGCGATTATAAATATGCTTACAACTCACAGAACAATACCGGCAATGAAGCTAAACCCCATCTTTCAGGTGGTGGTAGTGGCAAGAATCAAGATAAAGATGCATACAGATCGAAGGTGTTTCGCGATAGGGGTCATGCCGATTTCTTCCTTGCGGCAGCGGCTGGCCATCAGGAACCGCTTGCGGCAGTAATCGGCAAGATGCTCGGCGACGGAGACGCCAAGTATTCTGGAAGCAAAGAACGCAGTGATACCAAAGAACTCAGTGAGCCTATCGATATCCCTGCCAATGGCGGCGTGAAGATTTATCGGAGCGTCGGTCTGTCTTCGTGTGTCACAGCTGGAAGTGATGAAGCGAATAATGCGCGGAAAGCTGCCAGAACCTTCATCACGGGCAACTATTCCTGGGACCATGGCGGCGGAATCATGTCGAATGGCGATCTGTACTTGGGTCAGCCTGCGGATACGTACGTCTACCCGAGCCTTAAGCTGAAGGCGACCAAGAAGTTGGCCGGCCGTGAGCTTAAGGCTGGGGATTTCACCTTTACGGTCTACCGCAAGGATTCGAGTGATCCTATCGCTCGCGGGGTATTCACTCCTGACGCTTGCACCGAGGTTGGAACTGCGAGTAATGATGCAAGTGGCATCATCAAGTTTGACCTTGGTGAGCAGTTCACAGCGAACGGTACGACTGGCACGATTACATACTATTTGGTTGAAAATGCTGGCAATGATCCCGACATCACGTACGACCCGGCCGTGTACGAGATTACGGTTGAACTTGAAGAAGGCAAGAAAGATGTGCTCATGTCTGTTCCGATTCGGGATAATGCGACCGAAGCCAAACAGCTTATAATCCATAACTACACGATCAAAAAATTGAGTTGGACTAAACACTCCGGAGATTCAACTAACTCACTGAGCGATCTGCAAAAGGACGAACAAGGATATTATTCGATTGATGGCCCCGACGGGGGAAAGACCTTCACCAACAAGTACAATCCGTACACTTCCAGCGGCTCTTGGACTCCTAAGGCGACTAAGGTCGTTGAGGGCGGCGAGATGAAGGAGTTTACGCTTCAGCTTGCGACCGATGACGGTTTTCAGGACATTATTCGTGAGACCAAAACTACTGGCGATAAGAAGAAGCAGACGCTTTCGTTCTTGGATGGCTCTGATAAGGGGATTGAGTACTCGCTTTCTGATATCACGAAGAATCCCGACGTCAAGGGCGACCCCACGGGTCGCGGTGCAAGCAAGACCTTTACTTATTTCGTTCGCGAACAGCTGCCGACTATGCCGTTTACGAACTACAAGTACGACAAGTCGGTCTATCGATTTGATGTCACGATGACGGACCAAAATGACGGAAAAATCAAGCCCACGAAGGTGACCTACACCCAGATCAAGGATGCTGACGGTAAGAAAATCGATCCCAATAAGCAGGTCCCCGTCAAATTCGACAGCATGAATCCCGAGGAGCACGGCCCCACCTTCACCAACACCTACTCCACCTCTTTGCCCCTTTCTGGTATGTCGGGCGTCACTCTGACGTACCTTGCCGGCGCGGCGGTGCTTTGCGCTGCTGCGGCCTGGATGCACATTCGTCGCAAGGCGAATGCGAAGGGAGGCGAGCGTCGTGAATAAGAAAGTTTGCTCCTTCCCGATCTTGTTTGCGCTGCTTACCCTCCTGATCGGCACCTGCGCGGTTGTGTTCCCCGCATCCGCGCAGGCCGCGCCGACCTCGACCGGTTCCATCACGGTGAGCGGCACCGTGGCGCGCAGCTACGACGCCTACCAGATCTTTAGCGCCAACGTCGTCGACGGCGACAGCGACGCCAAGATTGCCACCGACCTCGCCTGGGCAAGCGACGCCGCACGCGACGCCGCGCTGCCTGTGCTGCACAGCGCCGGCATGCCCAATTCCCAGACCACCGCGCAGGAAGCTGCCGAGTGGCTCAACACCGATTCCCACCTTACGAGCGCGCTGAGCGCACAGCTCGCTCGTTCCCTCCAGAGCTCTGGCGCCGAGCCCGTGGCCCTTAACGCGGGCACGACGGCCGAGCTGCCCTGCGGCTACTGGCTCATCGTCGCCGACGACGCCATCGCCCAGGGCGAGGCCGGCACCGCGCCGATCATGGCCCTGGTCGGCGGCAGCGCCGTCACCGTCAAGCCCAAGGCGGCGACGCCCAAGGTGGCCAAGCACGTGCTGGAGGACAGCACCGCCGCCTGGCAGAAGGCCGCCGACGCCACCGTGGGTGACGACCTGTACTGGCGCCTCT
>CAJJZM010000012.1:0-27878 GCA_905197595.1 uncultured Collinsella sp. | reverse complement strand
GGTACCGGTAGTTAAATAATCTCAATTAATCTTTAAGTCCAAAGAGGTTATCGGCTTCATCGTCAGGCATATATTCCAGTACATCGCCCGGTTGGCAGTCGAGTGCCCGGCATATCGCGTCAAGAGTTGAAAAGCGCACGGCAGAAACCTTGCCCGTCTTGATGCGCGACATATTGACCTGGGAGATGCCCACGCGTTCCGCAAGCTCTTTGGATGAGATCTTGCGTTCGGCGAGCATGCGGTCGAGCCGCAGAATAATCATGGATTCCCCCTAGAGCAACTCGTCATCTTGTATTTGCAGGATACACCCGTACTGGAAGACGCTGGCAATCAGGCTAATAATCAGGCCTGCAAAGACCATAGAGAGGTCGAGGTGCTGGCCGCCAAGCGCATCCGTAAAGTTGCCGCCAAATCCTGAGAGTATCAGCCCCGTGACTATGGCACCAAGAAGCTTCACAGCAACGCCGCCAATAAGGAACAAATGTCCTACTTGACGTAGTATGCGGATGCATTCGAGGTCAAAGGGCCTGCCCGCCTTTTCAATGGCGGAGAAAAACCTGTATGCGCTTAGCACAATGGCAAGCGCAAGGCATGTCATCATGGCGCTCCCTATGGCAGTATGACCGTCGTGCGCGACAAGCATAAGAGGGGTCTGTTCATTGGCGCCGACGAGAGCGAGAGATGGCCCTTCGCCGGCATTAAGCTCTACGGATTGGAGGCAGAACCCTTGGGAGAGGCTAGGCAATATGAGTAGAAGCTCGATTGCAATGACTGCGAGGAGTCCCAGAGCGAGCGCTACGGCGGTGCAGATTGTGGCCCATTTGCAGATGTGAGCGAGCTTCCTCAGATCGGCTATTGCCTGTTCGCGGTTGATGGGTTCATTCGATTTGGATACGTTCCAGCGGATCATAGCTCCTCCAACCAATGTCTAGGATGATATTTAAATCTTATAACATACTTAATGATAAACGATAAACAATTACAGATTAGAGTAAGTTATGTTTGTAAGACGAATAGCGAGAGCTTATGGCATATTTAGGGAGTGAGAGTTTGGCACGTGGGGGATGGACGAGTATCGAAATTTCCCGCAACCGCGCAAGTGCTTCATCGGGTCTCCCTAATTCATATGGAAAAGGAGCTGCAAACGATTGGAAATAACCGCTGAGCGGTCGAAAACTACCGTTCACCGATAATTTCTAAACTGGTTCTAACTGGTATTAAGTCAAAAAGACCAATTCACAAATCTTCACAATGACCTGCATTTTTTCTACATGCTTTTTTGGCCACCCTGCGTTGTTTAGACACAGAAAAGGTTCCGATCTTTCGTCAAAGTATTTCGAAACGATTTCAAAACCGCAGGTAGAAGTGTTAACGAGCGGTAAACGGTCGATTTATCGCCGTGAGCGGTGCAAAAACGTTTACTGCGTGAATCAGCGAAAGCGACCTCTTCTGTGATGATATAGTGACAACAACACGTCACGTGGTTACTACCAGTTGAGAGACCACTGGTCTTCAAAGAACGCTTTCCAAGAAGCTTTAAGGGCGTCCGCCCGCTGGCTTCCGAAAACATCGGACTCAGATCGTACACACCTTCGGAAGGGAAATTTGAATGGTTGGCTTTATTCTTACCGGTCATGGACAGTTCGCACCCGGCCTCGCAAGCGCTATCGCTATGGTCGCCGGTGATCAGCCCGCTTTTACCGTCGTTCCTTTCGAGGGCGACCAGGCTGCTTCCTACGGTGAGGATCTCCGCGCCGCTATCACCGCCATGCGCGAGGAGTGCGATGGCGTGCTCGTCTTTACCGACCTGCTTGGTGGTACCCCGTTCAACCAGGCAATGATGATTGCCCAGGATGTCGACAACGTCGAGATTCTGACTGGCACGAACCTTCCCATGGTTATTGAGCTTCTGTTCCTCCGCGGCAACGCTACGCTCGCCGAGCTTGGCGAGCAGGCCGTGACCGTTGGCCAGACGGGCATCACCGCCCAGACGGTTGCCTCCGTCGCTGGTGCCGAGGAAGAGGATATCTTCGGTGACGAGGACGGCATCTAATGGCCGATTTCGGAGCCAGCGTCCTGAGCTCCTCGGTCGCTCTTTTAGGCCTGCTTGTCGTCATGGGCTTGATTTATACCATCTGGTCGCAAATCAACATGAAGAAGAAGCAGAAGTACTTCAAGGAGCTACACACCGAGCTCAAGCCGGGTCAGGAGGTTCTTTTCGCCGGCGGTATCTACGGAACCGTCAAAGGCATCGAAGGCGAGAAGGTCCAGATCAAAGTCCGATCCGGCGCCGTTGTAGATGTTTCGCGTTACGCGATTCAGGAGATCAAGTAACTGTCGTCAGCAAATAACGAAAGGAAGCTGATCAACATGGCAGAACCCAACATTCTTCTTACCCGCATCGATAACCGACTGGTCCATGGTCAGGTCGCTACTCAGTGGAACTCCACCTTGGGCTCCAACCTCATTCTCGTCGCCAACGACGATGTGTCGACTAACACCATGCGCCAGAACCTCATGAAGATGGCCGCTCCCGCCGGCGTCGCTACTCGTTTCTTCTCTCTGCAGAAGACCATCGACGTCATTGGCAAGGCGAGCCCGCGCCAGAAGATCTTCATCGTGGCCGAAACACCGGAAGACGTGCTTACGCTCGTCAAGGGCGGTGTGCCTATAAAGAAGGTAAACATCGGCAACATGCACATGTCGGAAGGAAAGCGCCAAGTCGCCACCTCCGTCGCAGTTAACGACGAGGATGTCGCTGCGTTTAAAGAGCTGCAGGAATTGGGGGTGGAGTTGGAGATCAGGCGCGTTCCGAGCACGCCTGTTGAGGACACGAGCAAGCTCTTCTCGTAATCCTCATGATCCACGTTGTCAGGAATGAAACCCTGACATTCTGTACGTGAAATCCAAAGTGCGTACATACATTTTGAAAGGAGGAGCAAGATGGAATACTCGATCATCCAGGTCGCTCTGGTCTTCATCGTCACGTTCGTCGCGGCAATCGACCAGTTCAACTTCCTCGAGTCTCTCTATCAGCCCATCGTCACCGGCGCCGTCATCGGTCTTATCCTTGGCGACCTCAACACCGGTCTTCTCGTGGGTGGTACCTATCAGCTCATGACGATCGGCAACATGCCGATCGGAGGCGCTCAGCCGCCTAACGCCGTCATCGGCGGCATCATGGCAGCCATTCTCGCTATCGCTACGGGCCTCGAGCCCAACGCGGCAGTCGGCCTTGCCATTCCGTTCGCTCTGCTTGGTCAGCTCGGCGTTACCCTGGTCTTCACGCTTATGTCGCCGCTCATGTCCTCTGCGGACAACATGGCTCACAACGCTGACACCAAGGGTATCGAGCGTCTGAACTACTTCGCCATGGCTCTGCTCGGCCTGATCTTCGCCGTCGTCGTCACCCTGTTCTTCATCGCTGGCGCCACCATCGGTCAGACCATCGCTTCCGCCATCCCGACTTGGCTGCAGACCGGTCTCTCCGCTGCAGGCGGCATGATGCGCTTCGTCGGCTTCGCCGTCCTGCTCAAGGTTATGATGAACCGCGATATGTGGGGCTTCTTCCTCATGGGCTTTGGCCTCGCGCTCATCACCGTTGCCAACGATTCTCTGGCAACCCCTGCTCTGCTCATCCTCGCTCTCATCGGCTTCGGCATCGCTTTCTGGGACTTCCAGCAGCAGACCGAGCTGAAGGGTGCAGCTGTTTCTGACGGAGGTGACTTCGAAGATGGCATCTAATGAGTATGTGATCCCGGAGCACTACGAGGATCTCACTCCTGCTCCGCAGCTCGACCAGAAGACCCTCAACAAGATGGCCTGGCGCTCCTGCTTCCTGCAGGCCTCGTTCAACTACGAGCGTATGCAGGCCGCCGGTTGGCTCTACTCCATCATCCCCGGTCTGGAGAAGATCCACACCAACAAGAACGACCTCGCGGCTTCCATGAGCCACAACCTGGAGTTCTTCAACACCCATCCGTTCCTTGTCACCTTTGTTATGGGCATCGTGCTTTCGCTCGAGCAGAACAAGGTTGACATCCCCACGATCCGCGCCGTCCGCGTCGCCGCAATGGGCCCGCTCGGTGGTATCGGTGACGCCCTGTTCTGGCTGACGCTTGTGCCTATCACGGCCGGCATCACCTCCAACATGGCCATCAACGGCAATGCCGCTGCGCCGATCATCTTCCTGGTGATCTTCAACGTCGTCCAGTTCGCTCTGCGCTTCTGGCTCATGAACTGGTCCTACAAGCTTGGCACCAGCGCTATTGACGCTCTGACCGCCAACATGCAGGCCTTCACGCGTGCCGCTTCCATCATGGGCGTCTTCGTCGTCGGTTGCCTGGTCGTCACCATGGGTGGCACCCAGATCAACCTCCAGATCCCCAATGGCACCACCCGTGGCCTCTCCGCTACTACCGTGATCGTCTCCGAGAAGGAGGCCGAGAACTTCACCGGTATGGAGGGCATCGATACCGAGACCGCTGAGGCCGGTACCATCGCCATGACCGATAAGGACGGCAACGCCCTTACCGCTTCCGATGCCGACGGCAACGCTGTCGAGTGCGGCGTCACCGATCTGGGCAACGGCATGGAGTCCGTTACCTACGGTACCGTCACCGAGGATCCGGTCAACTTCTCTGTTGCCGACACCCTCAACACCATCGTCCCCAAGCTCGTCCCGCTTATGCTTACGCTGCTGCTTTACTACATGTTCGCTAAGCACAGCTGGACCCCGACCAAGGGCATTCTCCTGCTCTTCGTCCTTGGCATCCTGGGCGCTGGCCCGCTTGGTCTCTGGCCGAGCATCTGGTAAGGCTCTAGCTTGAGGGGTGTGTCCCTACGCGGCTCACACCCCGACCCCTTAAGCCATGTGTATGTTAAAAGCCGCGTGCTCGAAAGAGCGCGCGGCTTTTGTTTTCTTGATGATTCGGGTGTGGCAGACAGATAATGCTTAACACCCTAGGTAGTTAGCCGAATTCGAGCAAAAGGGAGGATAGGATGGCGATCGGAGCGCGTAAGCAACCGCTGTACGATCAGCTGGTCGATATTCTGACCGAAAAGATTGACCATGAATATCGCGCCGGTGACATGATTCCTTCCGAGCGCGAACTTTCGGAGCGCTATGGTCTCTCGCGCACTACGGTACGCCTGGCTCTGCAGGAACTGGAGCGTTTAGGACTGGTGGTTCGGCAGCACGGTCGCGGTACCTTTGTGACCGACCGTTCGGCAAAGGCAACCAATCTTATGCAGTCCTACAGCTTTACCGAGCAGATGCGCGCGATGGGTCGTGACCCCGAGACCACGATTCTCGAGTTTTGCGAGATGGAGGCCGATAAGAATCTGGCCGAGCATATGGGATTGCGTATCGGTGATCGCATTTTTAAGCTCAAGCGCCTTCGTTCTGCCGACAACATGCCCATGATGGTCGAACGCAGCTATCTACCGGTTCGTCAATTTCTGTCCCTAAAGCGACCGCTGCTGGAGCGTAAGCCGCTTTACGATGTGATTGAGCAAGACTTTCAGCAAAAAATACGTGTGGCCGAAGAGGAGTTCTATGCGAGCATAGCCCGTCCCACCGATGCCCACCTTTTGGAAATTGTCGAGGGCTCGCCTGTGCTCGATTTGGTTAGGACTACGTATAACGAGTCAAACGAGGTTGTGGAGTATACGCTCTCGGTTGCTCGTGCCGATCAGTTTAAATACAAGGTTTACCACCAGCGTAGCGACTAGTGTTGGCATCGTTTCCATATGATGATTCTTTGTATTTAACTGGTTACTACCAGATAACCAACCGAAGTGTATAATTGCACGTCAGAGGATTACTTCTAGAGAGAGGTATTAGAAATGTTCGAGAAGAGTGTCGAGGAGCTCACCGAGCTCGGCGCCCAGATCACCACGGCCGAGATTGCTCAGCAGCCCGAGCTTTGGCGTGATACGCTCAACATCTATCGCGAGAACAAGGAGGCCATCGAGGCCTTTCTGGCCGAGGCTCGCGCTATGGGCGAGGGCCGTCTGTCCGTTGTCTTCACCGGTGCCGGTACGTCCGACTATGTTGGCGATACCTGCGCCCCGTATCTGCGTCACGCCGGCAACACTGATCTCTACGACTTTAAGCCCATCGCCACGACCGACATCGTGAGCGCCCCGCGCGACTTCCTGCGCGCTGAGGATCCCACGCTCGTGGTTTCCTTTGCCCGCTCTGGCAACAGCCCCGAGAGCCTTGCCGCCGTTGCCGTTGCCAAGGAGCTCGTCCACAACGTCAAGTTCCTCAACATCACCTGCGCGCCCGAGGGCAAGCTCGCCGTCGAGTCCGCCGATGATCCCAATGCGCTGACGCTGCTCATCCCGCGCGCCAACGACAAGGGCTTCGCCATGACCGGCTCCTACACCTGCATGACCCTGCTCTCTACTCTCATCTTTGACGAGGCTTCCGACGAGCAGAAGGCCGAGTGGGTCGAGACCATCGCCAAGATGGGCGAGGAGGTCATCGCTCGCGAGTCTGAGGTTGCCGACTACCTCGCTGGCGACTTCAACCGCGTGACCTACCTTGGCTCCGGCTCCTTTGGCGGCCTTGCTCAGGAGAGCCAGCTCAAGATCCTCGAGCTTGCTCATGGCCTGGTTGCCACTTCCTACGACACCTCCATGGGCTATCGTCACGGACCTAAGTCCTTCGTTGACGATAAGACGCTCGTCTTCGTATTCGTCAACAACGACGCCTACACCCGTCAGTACGACATCGACATCCTCAACGAGATCGGTGGCGACGATATTGCTCAGCGCACCGTTGCCGTTCAGCAGGATGGCGCTACTGTCTACGAGGGTGAGTCCTTCACCTTTAAGGGCTATGAGGCACTCCCCGAGGGTTACCTTGCTCTGCCGTTCGTGATGTTTGCCCAGGCAATCAGCCTGCTCAACTCCGTGCGCGTGGGCAACACGCCCGATACGCCGAGCCCCACCGGCACGGTCAACCGCGTGGTCAAGGGCGTGACGATTCACCCCTTCACCGCTTAATCGCGTCCCCCTGTAAGGGCGCCCGTCCGCTCATAACGGCGGGCGGGCGCTTTTTGTTTTACGTGAGCTGGGTATAAGCATCACCACAGTCAACTGCTTTAGAAGCAAGGAGTGCATATGAGCACGTACGCAATTAAGGCTGACAAGTTCTTCTTGCCGGCAGGCCCGCAACTGGGCGGCTATCTTATGGTCGAGGATGGCGTCTTTGGCGCCTGGCAGGCCGACGAGCCCTCTTGCGAGATTAAGGATTACACGGGATCGTGGATCGCACCGGGTATGGTCGACACCCACATCCATGGCTTCTATAACCACTCGACTACCGATAACGATCCCGAGGGCATCGATATCAGCTCGACCGAGCTCGCCCGTCGCGGCACCACCAGCTGGCTGCCCACGACGTTCACCGATGGCGTCGAGCAGATTAAGGACGCCTGCGCCGCCATCGCCCAGGCGGACGAGGGTCGCGGCCCCGACTTCTGCGGTGCTCGCATTCAGGGCATCTACCTGGAAGGCCCTTTCTTTACCATGAAGCACGTGGGCGCGCAGAACCCCGCTTATCTGATCGACCCCTCCGAGGAGGTCTTCGATCAGTGGCAGGAGGCTGCGGGCGGTCGCATCGTTAAGAGCGCCATGGCGGCCGAGCGCGACGGTGCCGCTGCTTATGCGGCTGCTCTGAACGCCAAGGGTGTGGTGACCAGCATCGGTCACTCCGACGCCACCTACGATGAGTGCATCGCTGCCATCAACGCCGGTGCCAGCTGCTTTACGCATACCTATAACGGCCAGCGCGGGCTGCATCACCGTGAGCCCGGTGTCGTGGGTGCTGCTATGTCCACGTCCGAGACCTACGCCGAGATCATCTGTGACGGCAAGCACGTAAACCCTGCCGCCATCAAGGCGCTGCTGCAGGCCAAGGGCTGGCAGCACACGGTACTCATCACCGACTGCCTGGGCTGCGGCGGCATGCCCGAGGGCAGCTACACCAGCGGCGGCATGGACGTCATCATGAAGGACAACCTGTGCTGGCTCGCCGATGGCAAGAGCATTGCCGGTTCGGTGCTCACGCTTGCCCAGGGCGTCAAGAACATCGTCGACTGGGGCATCGCCAGCGCCGATATCGCCATTCGCATGGCAACCGAGGTGCCGGCACGCTCCGCGCACATCGAGGATAAGTGCGGCGGCATCATGCCGGGTCGCGACGCCGACTTTGTCGTGTTCGACCATGAGCTCACCCTCGTCGAGACGTATGTTGGCGGCCAGAGCGTCGGCAACGCCTTTACCGAGTAACGAAAGAAAAAGACGGCGGGCCCGAATCTGCTCGGACCCGCCGTACGGGTTAAACGCTCAAAAGCACCTTTACAGTTACAGCTTGCTAGCGATTTTCTTTGCCGTACGCTTAACGCCGGCCACCAGGCCTCCTGCAGGATGCTCCTTCTCGTATGCTAGGCGCTTCTCGCGCTTGGCGTACTCTTCGACGATGATGTCTCCATACTCGTCTTCGATCTTGTCGAAGAAGTCGACGGCACCCTTAATTTCCTCAGCGGTCGGGTGCCCCTTTTGGACACCGCCGGTGAGTTTGAACGGCCCCCACGTATCAAAGCCGGGGCAGCCGTAGACACCCATAAAGATGGCCTGCCTCATGCGGCAGATGCCATCGATATCCTTGCCGTACCACTTGTTTTTGCCACCGTAGGTCATAAGGCCAAACACCTTGTCCTGCGGCTGCAACACGTTAGTGAGCACGCGTGCCATGTCCTTGTCGATCTCGGAGTAATAGATGCCCGTGGCGACACCAATCAGATGGTATTCGTGCAGGTTGGGATACTCGTTTTTGCCGAGTGTTTTCACGTCGAGGGTATCGATTTCGGGGTGCGCCTCGACGATGGCGTCCACGAGCTTTTTCGTATTGCCGTGGTGGCGTGAGGCATAAAGAATGATGGTTCGCATAAGAAGGCCTTTCAGCTGTAATTGCATCAATGTCTGTATGGTACCCCGTTACATGGCCGGGATACCGGACGCATCGATGAGCGTGCGGGTTTGTCCATTGGTCAGAGCCGAGACGGGTACTTGCGAGCAAAAAGCAGTTGTTCGAAAGGATGGGCAATGGAATACGCTCTCTCCAACGATTCGATTTCTATTAAGGTGTCCACGGCTGGTGGTTCGTTTACCTCGATTGAGGCCGGAGGTCGCGAGTACTTGTGGCAGGGTGACCCCGCCGTGTGGTCCGGCCAGGCGCCGGTCTGCTTTCCGATTTGCGGAGGCCTGCGCGATGGTAGTGCCATGACGTTTGCCGGGCATCATGTAAAGCTCGCTCGCCACGGCTTTGCGCGCAAGCAGGAGTGGAAGCTGCTGAGCCAAGGCGAGAACGAGTTGGCTGTGTGTCTGGCGTCCGAGGATAACGCTGCGTTGCTGAGCGATTATCCGTATCCGTTTAGGCTCGTCGCCCGCTATACGCTCGAGGACGCCGCCGTGCGTGTCTCCTATGAGGTTACCAACGAGGGCACCGAGGACATGCCGTTCTTTATCGGTGGGCATCCCGGCTTTAGGTGCCCGCTCGATGAGGGCGAGGCCTATACGGACTACGAGTTGCGCTTTGAGAAAGAAGAGGCTGCAGAGCTTTGCACCGCTGTCCCTTCGACTGGCTTGATTGACGTGGACAAGCGCTCCAAGAACCCCATGGTGGGAAAGACGCTGCCCCTGTCGCACGAGCTCTTCGATTTTGCGGAGACCATCTTTGACGTGCTCGAGAGCCGCCAGGTCACGCTTTCCAAAAAGGGCGAGGACAAGGGCGTTCGCCTGAGCTTTGAGGGCTTCCCATATCTCATTGTGTGGAGCAAGCCCGAGGGTGATTTTGTGGCAGTTGAGCCTTGGGGCGGCCTTTCGACCTGCTCCGATGAGGACGACGTGCTTGAGCATAAGCGTGGCTGCCTTGTCGCCAAGCCCAAGGAGACCGTCGTTCGCTCGTTCACGATTGAGATTCTGTAATTCCGTTTTGTCGACTCGTATCGCGAGGCACAAGGAGCCTGCGAGATAAGGAGCTAAAAATGATCCTCACCGTTACGATGAACCCGTCCGTCGATACACGCTATCAGCTCGATGAGCTCATTATCGACGACGTTAACCGTGTGACGCCCGAAAAGACCGCCGGCGGCAAGGGTCTCAACGTGGCCCGTGTACTGGGTCAGCTGGGCGACGACGTTGTGGCAACCGGTCTACTCGGCGGCCACATGGGCGCCTACATGGCCGAGCTCATGGATGCCAACGGCATTAAGAATGATTTTGTACCCATCAAGGGCGAGACTCGCATTTGCCTTAACATCCTCCACGCCGGCAACCAGACCGAGCTACTCGAGAGCGGCCCGACGATTGCCCCCGAGGAGCTCGATGCCTTTACCGCCAAGTTCGCCGAGCTTGCGAGCAAGGCCGCTGTCGTTACCATCTCGGGTTCGCTGCCCCGTGGTGTCGAGGCGGGCTACTACGCCAAGATCACGGGTATTGCCGAGAACGCCGGCGCCAAGGTGCTGCTCGATACCTCGGGTGCTTCGCTCGAGGCCGCCCTTAAGTCCGAAATTAAGCCCGAGCTGGTCAAGCCTAACCTGACCGAGATTAACGGCCTTCTGGGCACGAGCTTTACCACCGACGATGTGGACGAGCTCCGCGCCGCGCTCGCCTCTGATGCCCGCTTCTCCGATATCCCCTGGGTCGTCGTGTCCATGGGCGCTGCCGGCTCCGTGGGCTTCCATAATGGCCGTGCATTCCGCGCCAAGACCCCCGATATCCCCGCCGTTAACGCTACGGGCTCTGGCGATTCGACCATTGCCGGCTTCGCGCATGCGATTGCTGCTGGCGCGGATGACGAGACGGTGCTGCGTACCGCCAACACCTGCGGCAAGCTCAATGCCATGGATCCCATGACCGGCCATCTGGTCATGGACCGTTGGGACGAGGTCTACAACGGCGTTGTCGTGACCGAGCTGTAAAAGCCTGGGCGTCGGCCCCGGCATTGCTTGCTAGCTCATGTCGACGACAAGTGCGGTAGCATTATGCTGGGGCGCGACGCCGAGTTTGTCGTGTTCAATCCCGACCTTACCCTGGTCGAGACGTATGTGGGTGGCAACAGCGTCGGTAATGCATTTACCGAGTAGCTGCCAAATAAACGATCCGAGAGGGGATTTAGATGATTTACGGTGCATTGGGCGATATCGAGGAATACCGCGGAATGCTCAAGGGCCTCGACGTGCTGATCGACTGGCTCGAGGAGAACGACCCGGCACAGCTCGAGGTCGGCAGCCATCCGATTTTGGGTGAGAAGGTCTTTGCGAACGTCATGTCTCCCACGACGCGTCCCGAGGCTGAGGCTCACTATGAGACGCATCAGCGCTATCACGACCTGCAGATCGACGTCGAGGGTCGCGAGGCCTTCAAGGTCGCTACGGGCAGCCTGACACTGGTCCAGGAGTTTGACGAGAAGGACGACTATGATCTGGTCGATTCCGACGCCTCGATCGCCGGCGATCTTGCCGACGACAAATTCGCGCTGTTCGTTGCCGGCGAGCCCCACATGCCCACGCTCGAGTTCCCGGGCGATGGCGCACAGCCGGTCAAGAAGATCTGCTTTAAGTTGCTTGCCGACGCTTACTGGGAGGAGTAACGCGCTGCTCGTCTGAGCTGCTCGTCTGATGGCGTGATTCCATTGAGGAGCGCGCTTGGGCCCCGCTGATCGCGGTTCCTTTGGGGATTGCGGTTGGCGGGGCTTTTTGTTGAGTAGGGGAGTTGCCGGCGGCGTTGTGCTTGGATTGGCGGATGTGCGCCCGAAATCGGCAACAAAAAAGCCGCCCGAAGGCGGCTATCTTGTGCAATGGAGCCAGCGACCGGGCTCGAACCGGTGACCCCCGCTTTACGAGAGCGGTGCTCTACCAACTGAGCTACGCTGGCGGCCATGTGATGACGCAACTGAGGCGTCAACGGCTGTTTATGATACGGGACATCGCACATCCGCGCAAGTGTTCTGACGGCTTTTCTCACTTTAAATGCACTAATATTAGAGGCGTGATGTCTGCAGTGCCCATTTGGTACTTGACCTGCTGTTGAGTTGGTGGCCGACGTCCCGCTCGTATGGGTCTCAAACAGAATGGGGCAGCCATGGCTCAACCCAAGATCCTTCTCACGCGTATCGATGACCGTTTCATTTACGGGCAAGACGTTGAGCTGTGGAACGAAGCCGTGGGTTCCAATCTTGTCTTAATCGTCAACGATGAGATCGCGGCGGATTCGCGCCAATGGGCACCCATGAGGGTGGCGGCGCCAGAAGGCGTTTGGACGCGGTTTTTCTCGGTGCAAAGGACCATCGACATCATTTATACCGCAACGCCGCGCCAATGGATTCTCATCATGGTGGCGTCGCCCACGGATGCACTCGCGCTGGTTAAGGGCGGTGTGCCAATAACCAAGATCAGCATCGGCCATATGCGGGCGAGGGAGGGCAAGCGCTCTGCAACGCCTGCCATTGCCGTAGACGATACGGACATTGCCGCCTTCAAAGAGTTGCAAAAGCTCGGCATAGAGCTAGAAATCCGTTACCTCCCCAGCTCCGACCCCGACCCCATCCAACTAGTCATTTAAGAACGTCCCCAATGACTAGTTGAAAAAAGCGCCCGTCGGTGGTGCCGGCGGGCGCTGGTGTGCGATATGCAGCGTTGTGGGCTTAGTGCCTCATAAAGTGGTATTCGATCACATTGCTGTAGGGATGGCCCGGGCCCACAATGCCCTGCGGGAACAGAGGCTGGTGCGGCGTGTCGGGGTACATCTCGGCCTCGAGGGCAAAGCCGGCGCCCCAGCCATAGTTGGCATCGTCCTTGGCGTGCTCGTCGCCCAGCCAGTTGCCGGTGTAGAGCTGCACGCCCGGGGCAGTGGTGTAGTAGTCCATCTCACGACCGGTCCACATCTCCTCGACGTGCATCGCGCGGCGCAGGTTGCGGCCGTACTGATAGCCATCGATGCACAGGCAGTGATCGTAGCCACGGGCCTGCTTGATCTGCGGGTCGTCGGCCTCCATGCCGGGTGCGACGGGGCGAAGCTCGCGAAAGTCAAACGGTGTTCCCTCGACCGGAGCAATCTCGCCGGTGGGGATGTTCTGCTCGTTAATGGGCAGGTAGTGGGCGGCGTTGGCGACAAAGAAATGTTCGCAGTCCATGCCGGCGTTATGGCCTGCAAGGTTAAAGTACGTGTGGTTGGTCATGGACACGTAGGTGGCGCGGTCGCTCTCGCAGCCATAATCGATGCGGAAGACGCCGGTGCGCGTAACGGTAAACACGGCCGTAAAGGTTCGGTTGCCGGGCAGGCCCAGCTCGCCATCCTTAAGCGAGGTGGTCATGCGCACGGCGTTATGGACCTCGTCGAGCTCAACATCCCACACACGTTTGTGCAGGCCGTGCTCAAGGTCGCTGTGCAGGTTGTTGGCGCCCTCGTTGGCGGGCATATGCCAGTCCGTGCCGTCGATGGCGATCGTGGCGCCCGCGGTGCGGTTTGCCACGGGGCCGATGGTCGCGCCAAAGCAGGCGGGGTTGTCAAAGTAATCCTCGAGCTTATCGAAGCCCAGCACCACATCGCGCACGTTGCCGGGAATGTCGGGCACATCGATACCCAGCACGGTGGCGCCATAGTCCATAATGCGAACGTAGATCTCGGGCCCGTTGAGGGTGTAACGATGAACGGGGGTACCGCACGGCGCGGTGCCGAAAAGCTCGGAAGTGATCATTTGGTTCCTAACATCGAGATATTTCGGACAAACTGTAGCGCGAACAGGCGAGATTATCACTACACCCCACTAAAGCTGGGGGTATTTTTCTCAAAAAAGTGATGATTGGAGCTGTGCGGGCGTTCATTTTTGACGCGTACGAGTCTGATACAATTTGTTCGTTACTGTTTGAATGATATGCGCGCAAAGAACGGCGAGGATTCATCGTGATTAAGGCAGAGCGACAGGATAAGGTTCGTCAGCTGCTCGAGGAGCAGGGTACGGTCTCGGTCAAAGAGATTTCGGATGCGTTGGGCGTTTCGGACATGACGATTCGCCGCGACCTCGAAGAACTTGCGAGCCTAGGCGAGATCGAGCGCGTGCACGGCGGAGCCCGCAGTGCACAGGGCCGTCCGCACGCTATGTTGCGCCATGAGTATTCGCACAGCGAAAAGCGCACTAAGCATGCCGAGGAAAAGCTGCAGATTGCGCGCCGTGCTGTGGAGCTTATCGAGGAGGGCTCGACCATCTTTTTGGGCACGGGCACCACGGTTGAGCAGATGGCCTCGATGCTGCCGACGTTTCGCCTGCGCATTGTGACCAATTCGCTTTCGGTGTTTAACCTGCTCGAGGCGCGCGAAGACTGCGAGCTGTGCCTCGTGGGCGGTATGTACCGTCGCCGCACCGCCGCTTTTGTGGGACCAACGGCCGAGGATACCCTGTGCGCGCTGGGCATCGATGCGGCGTTTATCGGCGCCAACGGCATCTTGGACGGTGACGTGTCTACGTCCAACATGGACGAGGGCCGTATCCAGCAGCTCGCTTTTAGCAAGGCAGACTCGCGCTATCTGATCGCCGACTCCAGCAAGATCGGCAAACGCGACTTCTACACCTTCTGCCGCCTGGACAGCTTGGACGCCGTGGTGTGCGAGCCGGATATTGCCGACGAGGACCGCGCCGCCATCGAGGAGCACACGCAGGTCATTTGCTAGCGAGTGCCGCCGTGCTAGATCAGGCGGGCGTAGTCCTGTGACTGGTGAAAGACGTGGGCGATATAGATTGTTTCGTGCTCAAACTTGTATAGACACACGTAGTTGTTGACGGGAAACGATCGGTAATTACGTGCCGCCAGCTCTTGCATGTGCGAGAGGGGACGTAAAAGCGGCTGCTCGCGAAGCAGGTCAAGCTGATATTCAAACTCAGCGACAAAATTGCCCGCTGCGCGCGGATTCTTGAGGATTTGGGCAAGGTATCCGACGATACTCTCGTACTCATATCGCGCGCTTTTGAGTATTACGACGTTATAGGTCATATTTGTCTCGTATCGCGGTCGCGAAGGAGTCGTAGTCGCTATAGTCGCCTTGCGATATCTCGTCTTCTGCCAGTATCATACGAGACAGAAGCTTGGCTTTGGCGATTTCGTCTTGCATGAGGCGATACTGGTCGCTGCTGATGCAGTGCATGGCCTCGTAGCCGTTCTTGGTTACGGTGACGTCGCGCTCGGACTCAACAAGCGCGGTGAATGTGGCAGTGTCCTTCATGTCTCGGACGGGCACACAGATGGGCATAAGTATCTCCTTCGCATTGGGACATAATTGTACCACGCCGTATCGAATAGTCGGCATCGTTGAATTGTCTTGATCTGTAACAGATAGACGCCCAAAACCGGGTTTAGTGTTACAGATCGAGACGGCTCGGCATAGCATCCGTTATGCGTAAAGCTCGGTATTACTGTATGTCTCAACCATTGCAATGGTCGGTATTTTTGTAGCTATAAGCTCATTTAAAGCTCGGTATTTTTGTATTATTAGATATATCTGAAGGTCGGTATTTTTGTAAATTAGCACGTAAATTATGCTGAGGTGAGATTATGTTTAAACGGAAGGCATATGATCGTCTGCAGGAGTGGAAAGAACGCTCGCAAGGGCGCACTGCGGTGCTTATTGAGGGTGCAAGACGCGTTGGCAAGACGACGCTCGTCAAGTGCTTCGCGCAGAATGAATACAAGGATTATCTGTACATTGACTTTTCGGCTGCTAGCAAAGCCACGCTCGATATATTTCTGAACCATCGTGAAGATGTCGATCTTTTTTTACGCATGCTTCAGCTGCAGTATGGTAAGGCCCTCGAACCGAGAGAGTCGCTGGTCATTTTTGATGAAGTGCAGCGGTTTCCCATCGCGCGCGAATACATAAAGCATCTTGTAGAAGACGGCAGATTTGATTACATCGAGACAGGCTCTCTTGTCTCCATCAAAAAGAATGTCGATAGCATTGTCATACCGTCAGAGGAAGAAAGAATCCCTCTCGAGCCCCTCGATTTTGAGGAGTATCTTTGGGCGACCGGAAAAGATCTTTATGCAGAAGAGATCCGTAAAGCGCGCGAATCTCGGACCGCGCTTCCGGACGGCGTTCATGCGACGTGCATGAGATTATTTGATGAGTATATGCTTGTCGGTGGTATGCCTCAGTCGGTCGACTCCTTTGTGGCAGAGAATGATTTTAGAGGATGCGACAGGGTTAAACGGCAGATTATCGCACTGTACAGGGAGGACATTGCCAAGTTTGGAGGTTCGGACGCTAGACGTGCGCGGGCGGTTTATGACGATATTCCGGGTCAATTATCTGCGGCTAATAAACGGTTCAAATTTGACAGTTTGGAGAAGGGGTCCCGTTTTGAGACATATGAGTCGGCGTTAATCTGGCTTGAGGATGCGCGACTGATTAACCGTTGCTATTTATGCAGTGATCCGAGCGTGGGTTACCGCCTGCACGAGGACGCGTCTTCGCTTAAATGCTATATGGCGGACACGGGATTGCTCGTGAGCTTGGCGTTTGATGATGGTCCGGACCTTATGGATGTTCATAGAGACATTCAATTTGGAAGAATTTCAATTAATAAAGGAATGCTAATCGAGAACATCGTGGCGCAGCAGCTTAAGAGTCTGGGGCATTCGCTTTTTTATTACAGCTGGCAGGAGCCTTCCAAAACAGAGGGGAGTCGGCCCAGAACGCGTGAAATTGATTTTCTTGTTTCGCGCGGCTTTGAAGACGCGGCTGGAAAACCGCGGGTCACTCCTGTTGAAGTTAAATCTTCCAAATCGTATTCAACAATCTCGCTCGACGATTTCGGCAGACGATTCGAACGACGAGTCGGAGAAGAGATAGTTCTTCACCCAAAACAGCTCAGGGCTGAAGGGCATAGGATATATCTACCTCTGTATATGACGATCTTTATCTGATCGACGGCGTGCGGTCCTGTGGCTCATTGAACCGCAGGACCGTGTATCGTTGGGGGTTTATTGTGATAATGCGCGCAAGCTAAGCCGGGGATCGAGTTTTCGGGATATGTCGGTGAAGTTCCGTCACCGCGGACTGGGTGTCCGTGCGCCCGACGAGGTCGTTGCGTGCCTAGAAGCCCCGAGCTCCAGAAGCCGTACGCTTGTTTCGGGCGTGCTGGTCGAATGCTCCAGCGTGAAAGACCTACAGGTGTAGCTTGCTCGGCCTGTTTGTCTCGATCTGTAACAGTTAGGACTGAAAAACTCGGCTACGTGTTACAGGTTGAGATTTTTAGGCTAGGTCTAATCTATTCATCTCGATCCGTAACAGGTAGGGGAGAAATAACCCGCCAGATGTTACAGATTTAGATTGAGAGGGTTGGCTCGTGCGTTCATCTTGATCTGTAACAACTAGGACCCAAAAACTTAGCTAGATGTTACAGATTGAGACTGAGAGGATTGCCCTGTGTGTTCATCTCGATCTGTAACAGTTGGGGCCGAAACCGCGGGTCAGATGTTACAGATCGAGACAAACGGCTCCCGGTCCGCCCAAACACAAAGGCCGTGTGACGTGCCGCCCCCGGCTGAGAAATGGGGACAAGTTATGTGAGCAGGGCAATTACGCCAACTGCAAGCCACTAGTCCAGACGACGGGTCTGCGCCACGTGCTTGTACCAGTAGGCGCTTGCCTTGGGCGTGCGCTTCTGGGTTTCAAAGTCTACGTAGAAGAAGCCGTAGCGCTTGTTGTAGCCGTTGGTCCAGGAGAACTGGTCCTGCAGGCTCCACAGGAAGTAGCCGCCCACGTTGACGCCCACCTCCATGGCCTTAAGCAGCCAGCGCAGGTGCTGCTCGATGTAGTCGATGCGCGGCTGGTCGTCCACAAAGCCGTCCTTGTAGGGGTCCTTGTAGCCCATACCGTTTTCGGTAATGAAAATCTGCTTGTAGTTGGGGTAGCGCTGTTTAATGTAGACGAGCAGATCGAACAGACCCTCGGGATAGATGATCCAGTCCCAGTCGGTGGTGGGGATGCCGGGCTTGTTCACATGCTCGCCAATGCCCTTGACGCGCCAGCGGCCGGTACCCTTCTCGCCCGTGCCGTTGTGGTGCAGGTCGTTCTCGCCGTCGTAGGCCTTGAGGAAACGGCACTGGTAGTTGTTGACACCCAGGTAGTCGTTGTAGAGCGCGGCCTCGCGCATAATCTCGAGGTCCTTGTCCAGGATCTCGATGGTGCCGCCCGAGACGGCAGCCAGGCGGTTGGCGCACTCGAGGGTGTCGGGGGCATAGTCGCCGCGGAAGGTGGCGTCAAGCAGGAACTGGTTTTGCAGCACGTGCTCGTTGTTGGCGGCCTTGATGTCGGCGGGGTCGTTCTCGTTGAGCGGGTACTTGAACTCCAACGACTGAATGACGCCGATCTTGCCCTTAAAGCCGCCGTTGTGGAAGGCCAGTACTGCCTTGGCGTGGGCGAGCATCATGTTGTGCTCGCACTGGAAGGCCTCGGCCAGATGCGCCTTGACGCCACCGGGGAAGGTGCCCTCGATGTAGGTGTTGGAGGCGTCCGCCCAGATCTCGTTAAAGGTGAACCAATAGGTCACCTGGTCGGCGTACTCCTTAAAGCAGAAGGTGGCAAAGTCCACAAAGGCGTCGATGGTCTCGCGGTTGAGGAAGTCGCCCTTCTCAAAGAGGGGCAGCGGCGTATCGAAGTGATGCAGCGTGACAAACGGCTCAACGTGGTGCTTGTGGCACTCGGCGAAAAGGTCGTGGTAGAACTGGACGCCCTCGGGGTTAATCTCACCGGTGCCGTTGGGGAAGATGCGGCTCCAGGCGATGGAGAGACGAATGCCGTTGATGCCGAACTCCTCGCACAGCTCCAGATCGACGGGGTACTGGTTGTAGAAGTCGGAGGCGGGGTCGGGGGAGAAACGGCCCTGGGCCTCCAGGAAGTCGTCCCAGGCGACCTTGCCCTTTCCGTGGGTGCGGGTCTCGCCTTCTACCTGGTAGGCAGCGGTGGCGCCGCCAAAGACAAAGTCCTCGGGAAACTGCGCGGGCGGGTTGGTGACGCTGGCAGGGTTAACGGACATGATGATCCAATCGTTTAAATCGAAGGGCCAGCCGGTCTTGGATAGTCGGCTGGCCCTAAGCGTTACTTACTTCGACAGCTGCTCGCTCACAAAGGCGAGAGACTTGTCGCCGTTCTGGGAGAGCTCGATGTATTGCTTACCGCGGCAGGCGACGCACTTGTTGCCCACGCGCTCGCAGTCCTTCTGCAGGTCGGCCAGGTAGCTGGCGGCCTGCGGGGCCAGGACGACCAGGTCAAAGTCGGGAAGCATGTCCACGTGGTTGCCATAGGCATCGGCGGCGGTCTCAAGATCGATGCCGCGCTCCTTGGCGGCCTTGGCCAGTGCGTTGGCGAGCAGGCCCGAAGTGCCGCCGCCCTGGCAGAGCACGAGTACGCGCTTGCCGTTGAGGTCGCTGGCGGCCGTAGCTTCGGTGGCGGCAGCAGCGGGGGCAGCGTCGGTCTTTACGACCTCGGCAGCGGCGCCGGCGGCAACACTCTTGGCGTCGGCCTTACCCTGGAAGGCGTCGTTGAGCTTGGCGGCCTTCTCGGCGTTCTTGGCGGCGAGCTCCTCCTGGGAGATCTCGGCCTCCTCGGCGCACTTCTGGGCGTCATAGGCACGGAAGAACGGGTAGTACAGGGCAAAGTCGACGACTAGGATGATGGCGAGCATCACAAAGGCGAGCGGCTGGAAGCCCAGGCCCATGATGGTGCCGATGGGGCCGGGGACGGTCCAGGGCAGGGTGTACATAAAGCCGTTCATGCCCAAGAAGTCGATAAAGACCTTGAGGATCCAGATGTTGGCGATCGGGGCAAAGACAAACGGGACAAAGAAGACGGGATTGAGCACGATAGGTGCGGCGAACAGCAGCGGCTCGTTGACGGCAAAGCACACGGGGACGATGGCGGCCTTACCGACGGCGCGCATCTCCTGGGACTTGGCCAGGAAGCAGAACATAAAGACCAGGACGAGCGTGGCGCCGGTACCGCCCATGCAGACGACGAAGTACTGGGCACCCTGGGTCAGGACAGCGGAAGCGTGCTGGCCAGCCTGGAACGCAGCCAGGTTGTCGGTCATGTTGGCAACGAGGGCGGCGGCGATGGCGGGCTCGACGATCGAGGGACCGTGGACGCCGACGAACCAGAACAGGCTCATGGCGCCGTAGATCACAGCGAGGCCGATGTAGCCGTCGGCAGCGGTGAACAGGGGCTGGAACACCTGGATGACGCCCTGGGCAAAGCAAAAACCAAAAGCAGCGCGAAAGACGATGTCAAAGACCCAAAAGACGGTGATGCAGACGGAGAAGGGGATGATGTCCTTAAAGGTCTGCGAGATGTTGGGCGGAACCTGCTCGGGCATCTTGACGGTGATGTTGCGCTTAATAAAGAACTTGTAGATGATGCCGGTCACAAATGCAGCGATGAAGGCAGTCAGCAGGCCTTTGGAACCAAGATAGGTGGTGTTGAAGCCGCTGGCGGCGTCCGTGGCGATCGTGTCGCTCGAAAGGAGCAAGAAGCCGATGATGGCCGCGCACATGCACGAGATGAAGTTGATCTGGTTGTTCTTGGGCAGGTCGCGGTTCTGAGCGTCGGCGAAGTGCTTGGCCGTGGTGGCGGCGCAGGCGATGGCCAGAATGCCCATGGAGTAGTTGTAGCACTTCCACAGGGCGTTGTTGATGTCATCGGGCCAGTAGAAACCCCAGATGTTGGGGACCGAGGCTACCAGGCAGAAGATGGACGAGAAGATGATGATGGGGATGACGGAGATAAAGCCGTCGCGGATCGCCTTGAGGTACTTGTTGCGGGCGATCGCGTTGAAAAAGGGCTGGCCCTTTTCGATGATGGCGATGAGTTGCTCCATGCAATGCTCCTAAGAGTCGGTGGGTTAGCAACGATGGTAGCTTTTGACGTTCGGTTGCCAAAATGTTGACGTTGCCATTTTGCGGCACAAAAAAAGACGCGAACCGGTGGCCCTTGTGCCTGTGGACCGTCGATTCCTTGCGCGTAAACGTTTGAGCCGCCCGGTGGCTCTGTGTTTGCACAATGGCAACGTTAACATTTGGGCGACAAAAGCCGCTCGGGGAAGCAGAATTGTCGGTGAACGGTAGGTTTTGGGTGGTAAGCGTATCGTTGGGGAGGCGTTGGATATACTTAAAGGTGTTCAAAATGACTGCGCAGGATGTCTTCAATGGCATCGTTGACATAGAAAGATCGACCTATGGCCGCTGTTAAAAAATCGGTTTCCGTTAAGGACGTGGCGCGTCTCGCGGGCGTCTCGGAGCAGACAGTCTCGCGTACGGTGCACGATTCGCCCAGCGTGCGCCCCGAGACCAAGGAGCGCGTGCGCGCCGCCATGCGCGAGCTGGGGTATCGCCCCAATTTTGCCGGTCGATCGCTGCGCCGCGGCAAGTTTAAGACCGTCGGCGTCGCCATGTTCAACATTACCGGCACCGGCAACCTCGACCGTATGGAGGGCTTTGCCGCCGCGGCCGACAAACATGGCTATGCCATCACCCTCACTAAAGTAGACGGGCATCCGTATACCCTCGAGAGCGCATCGTCGCGCATGAGCGCGCTGCCGGTGGATGGCATGGTTGTGATCATGAATCGCATGCCGGCGGACTTTGGCACCTTCGAGCCGCTGCCCGGTATGCAGACGGTGCTCGTTACCATGCTGGAGCACCCGCTCTGTTCAACAGTCGATAACGACCAGTTCGATTGCTCGCGCCAGGTGGTCGAGTACCTGCTGGAGCAGGGGCACAAGACCGTGCACTTTATCTCGTGCCCCGAGCGCTCGCTTTCGGGCATGCGTCGCGAGGAGGGCTGGCGCGAGACATTGCGCGCGCATGGTATTGAGCCGCCGCGACTCGTCCGTGGCGATTGGACGGCACAGAGCGGATATGCCGCCGGCCAGGTGCTTGCGGACGATTCGAACTGCACAGCCATTTATGCTTCCAACGATGCCATGGCCTACGGCTGCATTCGCGGGCTCGAGTCGCGCGGGAAGCACGTGCCCCAGGACGTAAGCGTGGTGGGTGTTGACGATAGTTTGGGCGATATCGTGCCCGATCGTCGCCTGACTACGGTGCGCTTTGACAACAAGCGCGTCGGCATGTGGGCGGTCGACAAGATTGCCGGCGCCGAGGGCGCTGCACCCGGTGTGGAGCACATGCTGTTTCCGGGTGTGCTCGTCGAGGGCGATACGGTGCGCGATATACGCTAGGGTGCGGACCTGTTTGGGTTGCCGCTAATTGTGTTTGAGAATGTTCAGATTGGTTTAAAAACCGTTCACGGGTGAAAAGCAACCGTTCATAGCTCGAAATTACGTTTTGCGCTGTTCTTTTTTGTTTGAATGTTAATGTTCCTGCCATACACAGCGCAGCGCGTATGCCCGGACGCGATGCTCTCCGTTGGTTCATATGTGAAAGGAACGCAATATGGCAACCAAAGAAGAAATCTCGATGGTTGGATTTGAGATTGTCGCATACGCGGGCGACGCCCAGACCGATCTGCTTGCAGCGCTCGATGCTGCTCGCGAGGGTGATTTTGAGAAGGCCGAGCAGCTGCACAAGGATGCCAGCGATGCACTTATCGGCGCCCACGACACGCAGACCAAGCTGCTTTCGCAGGAGGCCGGCGGCGGCGAGATGGAGATGACCTTCATCATGGCTCACGCTCAGGACACTCTCATGACCACCATGATCCTGGAGAAGCAGACCCGCTTTACCATCGATGCCTATAAGCGCATCGCCGCACTCGAGGCTAAGCTCGCCTAACGAGCTCTCACAACCAAGTCCCCTTCCAAAAGCTCTGCCGCTACCCGCGGCAGGGCTTTTCTGTTTACCCGGCACTTGGGGACGTTCCTTATCTGCCGGCAGTTTGGGACACTCCTGCCATGCATTCGATCCTTTGAGGATGGAAGAAACCGGGTCATTAGGTTTGCTGCGGTGCCGACTCGGTCTGTCGGTTACAAAACTATGCCGGTTTACTACGATGAATCGCATTCTTTCAACTATGGAAAGAACAGCGTTATCAAAGCCGCAGGTAGAAAGCTTGTCATTTTCTGCTAATAGCAAATGTGGTCGGTCCTATCGGTTTTATCGTAGTAAACCGGCATAGTTTTGAAATGGCACTATTCGACTAGCAGCGTTATGGAGCTTCTGCACGCCCTCCCGTTCGGTTTTTCGATGGGTGGGTATACTTTCCACCGCAATACAGGCCGGAATGAGGAGGCATCCAAATGCCGGATAACGGGTCAATACAAAAAAGAGACGCGCACGAGATGGCTCATGGGCGTCCTGTCCAGATAACCGAGCACACGACGGTAACCGAGCTGCAGCCCAGCCTGTCCGATGTCGTGTGCGCAAACAAAAAGCTGCAGATTGGCTTTATCGTTGCACTCGTGGTACTGGCGCTGCTGTCGGGCTTTGTGGCTCGTCCGCATTTTGCCGATACCAAAACATGGGACTCCACCATCGAGGTCATCGACCAAAAGAAGGGCAACGTTTTGGCGCTCACGACCTCGTGCGTGGCGCTGTCTGCGGGCATTACCGCGCTGCCGGGTGATACGGGAACGCCGGTTGCCGAGCAGCTCGCGCAGCTTTCGGGTAACTTGGGCATCGTGCTTGCCGTGCTCTACCTAGAGAAATATTTGCTCACGATTTTGTGGTCGGTTGGCTTGGGCATCTTAATCCCGTTTGCGCTGGTGCTCTTTGCGGTCTCGCTTGGCATTCACGGACGCTGGAGCACGAGCGCTGTCCTGCGCCGCGTGGCGACCCGCGTGCTGGTGGTTGCCGTGATCGGCATGGCCTTGGTGCCTGCAAGCGTATGGGTGTCGCAAAAGGTCGACGAGACGTATCGGGTGAGCATCGAAGCGGCCGAGCAAAAGGCGGCCGACGCTGCGGGTGCGGCAGACGGCAATAGCTCCAAAACGAGCAAGAAAAAGTCCGAGTCCACAGAATCCAAGAACGTGCTTGAGCAGCTTGCCGACGGTGCCTCGGGTCTTGTCGCGTCGGTGACCAACGGCGCCAAACAGATGACCGATGAGATTGTGCAACAGGTGACCGATCTGATCGAAGGCGTCATCGTGATGATTGTGACTTCGTGCGTTATTCCATTGCTGGTGCTCGCGGCGTTTCTGTGGCTGGGGCACACGCTGCTGGGGATCGATATTTCCGGCCCGGCGAACTATTTAACGGGACGTTTTCTGAGCGCTCCGTCCAAACATGCCAAGAAGAGCGGGCAGTCTGAGTAGGCGGCAAAGCGATCTTTGGAAGATCAACCGTAAGAAGGGCGGCCGAGACACGTTCTCGGCCGCCCTTTTGTTTGTTGAACACATGGTCGCTACGTCTGCGCCGGGCTCAAACGGTCGGCAATCAACCGTAAACGGTATTTGTTCAAAAAAGAACAAAGTTAAACAAATAATGGTTGCAACCTATGTTCGAATGTGTTCAAATAAACATGAACAGTGAAGAACCGCACATTCAGATGCCCGGACCTGAGCGCGATTCAACACTTCCAAACAGAAACTACGCACCTGCGTATCTCTCAAGGAGGATGTCATGAGGGTTGTAATCGCTTCCGATGCCGACGGTATGTCGATGAAGGAGTCCATCAAGGAGATGCTCATCGCTGACGGTCACGAGGTCGTCGACTATTCCGAGACCCCTGCTGCGGACTTTGTCGATTCCGCGACCGCCGTTGCCAAGGACCTGCTGGAGCACAAGGATTCCCAGGGCTTCGCATTCGATAAGTACGGCGTCGGCTCCTATATGGCCGCCGTCAAGATCAAGGGCATGGTCGTCGCCAACATTTCCGACGAGCGTTCCGCCTACATGACCCGCGAGCACAACGGCTCGCGCATGGTCACCATGGGCCCGGGCGTTGTGGGCACCGAGGTCGCCAAGAAGATCGCCCGCGAGTTCCTGCGCGCCCAGTACGCCGGCGGCCGTCACCAGATCCGTGTCGACATGCTCAACAAGATGGCCTAACGAGAGCCACCGAGAACTCGAACTTCTATCTCAACTTGTGAATTCAGACGAAAGGACGTTCTGATGAAGAAGACCATCGCAATCGGTTGCGACCATATCGTTACGGACGAGAAGATCTATCTGGCCGACCGCCTGGAGCAGGCTGGCTACAAGGTGCTCGACTGCGGCACCTACAGCCACACCCGTACGCACTATCCCATCTACGGTAAGGCCGTGGGCGAGGCTGTTGCCAGCGGCAAGGCCGACTTTGGCGTGGCCCTGTGCGGCACCGGCATCGGCATCACCAACGCCGTCAACAAGGTTCCCGGCGCCCGCTGCGCCCTGGTTCGCGACATGACCTCTGCCCTGTATGCCCGTCGCGAGCTCAACGCCAACATCGTGGGCTTTGGTGGCAAGATTACCGGCGAGTTCCTGATGGCCGACATCATGCTTGCCTTCCTGGAGGAGCCCTACGAGAAGACCCCCGAGCACGATGCCCTGATCGCCAAGATCGATGCCTGCAACAAGGCCGACGCCGAGGCTCAGGCTGACCCGCACTTCTTTGACGAGTTCCTGGAGAAGTGGGACCGCGGCGAGTATCACGACTAAGGGGGTTCCGGCGTTTTAACAAACGCCGGACCGGTCGACGCTGCGAAGCCATCTGGCGGGCAATCTGCCGCTCAGCTTCGACGGCATGACCAGAAGGTCAATGCCGTCTCGCTTCACGGCACCTTGCCTCGCCAGCTGGCTTCTCGCTGATGTCTGAGTGACCTGTGGGGTTACCGCTGTTGTTGCGAAGCGTTCTGGTATGGCAAGTTGCTCCGATAACACGTTTGCTTGCTTGGCTTGAGTGCTTCGTTTTGGCGGCCCCCGGCATTCTGCAGCTTTTCAATTGACGGCTCGCGTTTCTGTGAGGGGGCGCGGGCCGGTTTTCTATCAGCCCCACTGACTTGGCGGGCTGTCGTAAGAAAGGGAAGGCTCCTATGGAGTTTGTTCTTGATAACGGTTCTATCCGCGTAGCACTGAGCACGGCTGGCGGATCGTTCACTTCTATTGCGGCCAACGGCCGTGAGTACCTGTGGCAGGGTGACCCGGCGGTCTGGTCGGGCCAGGCGCCCATTTGTTTCCCGATCTGCGGCGGCCTTCGCGACGGTCACGCAATGACCATGGGCGGCCGCGAGGTTAGGCTCGCCCGCCACGGCTTTGCGCGCAAACAGGAGTGGAAGCTCGAGGAACAGAGCGACAACATGGTTGCACTGAGCCTAAGCTCTGCCGACCATGCCGAGCTGCTCGAGCAGTACCCGTATCCGTTTAAGATCGTTGCTCGTTACACGATCGATGCGGCAAAGGTGGCCGTGTCGTACGAGGTGACCAATGAGGGCACCGAGGACATGCCGTTCTTTGTGGGCGGTCACCCTGGCTTTAAGTGCCCGCTTGACGAGGGTGAGTCCTATGACGACTACGAGCTCCGTTTTGAGCAACGCGAGGCCGCCGAGCTCTGTACTGCCGTTCCCTCGACGGGCCTGATTGATGTTGAGCATCGCAGCAAGAACCCCATGATCGGCCAGAACCTGCCGCTGACCCACGAACTCTTCGACTTCGCGGAGACCATCTTCGACGTGCTCGAGAGCCGCGTGGTTACGCTGACCAAGAAGACCGAGGACAAGGGCGTGCGCCTGACGTTCCCCGATATGCCGTACCTGATTGTGTGGAGCAAGCCCGAGGGCGACTTTGTGGCCGTGGAACCGTGGGGCGGCCTGTCCACCTGCTCCGACGAGGACGATATTCTGGAGCACAAGCGTGGCTGCCTGGTGGCCAAGCCGGGGGAGACCGTTACCCGCGGCTTTGAGATCGAGATCCTTTAACGAGCTATCGTATGTTTGGGGCGGGTCATGCCGCCCCGGAACAGGAGTTCAACATGATTCTGACCGTTACCATGAACCCGTCGATCGATACGTGCTATCAGCTCGACAAGCTGATCATCGACGACGTTAACCGTGTGACGCCCGAAAAGACCGCTGGCGGCAAGGGCCTCAACGTGAGCCGTGTTCTGCTGCAGTTGGGCGACGATGTGCTCGCGACCGGTTTGCTCGGCGGCCACATGGGTGCCTATATGGCCGAGCTTATGGATGCCGACGGCGTCAAGAACGACTTTGTGCCCATCGCCGGTGAGACGCGCATTTGCCTGAATATTCTGCACGAGGGTAATCAGACCGAGCTGCTGGAGAGCGGCCCGCAGATCGCCCCGGCCGAGCTCGAGGCCTTTACGGCCAAGTTCGCCGAGCTTGCAGCGAAGGCGGACGTTGTGACGCTTTCGGGCTCGCTGCCGCGTGGCGTCGATGCTGGCTACTATGCTGAGCTCGTCAAGATCGCCGAGGAGGCGGGCGCCAAGGTGCTGCTCGACACCTCGGGTGCATCGCTGGAGGCCGCGCTGGAGTCCGACGCTAAGCCTGAGCTCGTAAAGCCCAACCTGACCGAGATTAACGGCCTGCTGGGTACGTCCTTTACGACCGAAGATGTCGATGCCCTACGCGAGGCGCTTGCCGCCGATGACCGTTTTGCCGGTATCCCCTGGGTTGTCGTTTCGATGGGCGCCGCCGGTTCGGTGGGCTTCCATGGGGGTCGCGCGTTCCGCGCCAAGACGCCCGCGATTGCGGCTGTGAATGCGACGGGTTCCGGCGACTCGACCATCGCCGGCTTTGCGCATGCCATTGCTGCTGGTGCCGACGACGTCACGGTGCTCAAGACCGCCAATACCTGCGGCAAGCTTAACGCCATGGATCCCAAGACCGGCCACCTGGTCATGGACCGCTGGGACGAGATCTACAA
>CAJJZM010000011.1:0-29536 GCA_905197595.1 uncultured Collinsella sp. | reverse complement strand
GATGTGATATGATATAGAAAGAATATATTTGAAAAGGAGATTTGCAACATGAAATTAGTATCAACAGAAAAAGCACCAAAAGCACTTGGACCGTATTCCCAGGGATATGTACATGGGGGAATCCTTTATTCAGCAGGACAGATTGCGATCAATCCGGCTACAGATACTGTAGAAGCTGATACCATCGAAGGACAGGCTGACCAGGTATGTAAGAACATCGGAGCAATCCTTGAAGAAGCAGGTTCATCTTTTGACAAAGTATTAAAGACAACCTGTTTCCTTGCTGATATGGGAGATTTTGCCGCATTTAACGAAGTTTATGCGAAATATTTCACATCAAAACCAGCCAGAAGCTGTGTTGCTGTTAAGACACTTCCAAAGAACCTTCTTTGCGAAATTGAAGTGATAGCAGCAGTAGAAGAATAGGATTTATAAATCCTGAAAATTAGGAGGATGGCGTTATGGCAGAAGAGCAGAACACAGCAGGATGTTCAGAGGAATCCTGTGCCAGCTGTGCCAGTGCAGGAACGTGCACAAGCAAGAAAGTTGATATGCATGAACCGATGAATATGTATTCATCTATTAAGAAAGTGATCGGCGTTGTCAGCGGCAAGGGCGGCGTCGGAAAATCCTCGCTCACGGTACTCGTCGCCTCGTGGCTCCACTACGTCATGAAGCGCAACGTACTGGTCGTGGACTGCGACTTTCCGCAGTGGAGCATCCACACCCAGCGCGAACGCGAACTGCATGTGCTGGAACACAGCGACTACTTCAAACTCATGCTCCTGCGCCAGTTCCGCTCCTCGCAGCGAAAACTCTGGCCTGTCGTGAAAACCACGCCCGCCGAAGCGCTCGATGACGCCGAGCGGTTCATGGCGCAGGAACGATACGCCGCCGAGCTGGTTCTCTTCGATCTGCCGGGAACAGTCGGAACTGAAGGAGTCTTTTCGCTGGCTTGTAACATGGACTACCTTTTCATTCCGTTGAAAGCCGACAAAATGGTCGTCGAGAGCTCTCTCGGATTTATCCACAATCTCCGACAGGTCGTTATCAAAGGTGCGGATCGCCTGCGGGAGGTGCGTCTTTTCTGGACAATGGTCGACCGTCGGGAGCGCACGCCGCTTTACGACCGCTACACGGAGGCGATCGAACGGCTGGGCATACACCTGCTGACAACGCGAATCGCCTACCGCTCGAAATTCAACAAGGAGTTGTTGGCCGACGGAGCGGGCATCGGACGGTCGACACTGCTGGCCGCCGAACGATCTTTCGCACGCGACGCCGGTATCGAGGCGCTCGCACAGGAAATACGGACCCTTGTAATTCCGGAATAGCATGGCAAAGAAAACGATTATCGACGAGGATCTGGTACGCCAGGCCATCGGCAACACTCCGTCGATCCTCGACGCCGATCCGCCGCCCTTCGACGAGCGGATCATAAAGACGGTAGAGGTACCTGCCGAGACCCCGCAATCGGGAGAACGACGGAAACGAATGGCCGTACCCGACTTCGAGCAGACGTTCATGTCTCTTGTGGACATCCGTTTTCGTGCTGCAATTTATGTCAGCGCTGAGACCAAGCATAAAATATCGGAGGTCGTGAAAAAAATCGGGAAGGACGGAATGACCGCGACGTCTTATGTGGAAAACATCCTCCGACATCATCTCGAAACTTATAAAGACGAGATTAACAGAATACATAAAGATCAGAATTTCAAAAATTTATTATAATGAAAACGGCTATTCCAATGATCGAAACACTGGCGTTTCGATATGTCGCTGTCGGAATACTACTCTTCCTGACGATTTTACTAATCGTCATCCTGAGACATATTCGACTCAAACGTAACTCTCTAAAATCATCCCCGCCGCTTCATGACAAGATCACTTCCGCAAAATCGGAAGATCCACGATCCCCGAATGATATTTCGACGTATGAGAATTTGTATTTCAAAGAACGATACATTAAGGATCGTGCGGCCGTGTACATCAGCGGCGACACGAAGCGCAAGATTCTGGGTGTGGTGCGCAGGATCGGCTCCGACCGCATGACCGTAACCTCCTACGTGGAAAATATCCTGCGGCATCACTTCGAAACATACAGCGAGGAGATCAACGCGCTGTACGAGGCCCGCAACTCCGGCAAGCTGCTCTAAACAAGTCTTCGGACTTTTAATTTCATTCATCCTTAAATCAAATCGTTATGTACAACCATCAAGTGATCTCTCCGGTCTGGTACGCTGTTGCCGGACTGGCGCTGCTGATGCTGATGCAGCTTATCTTCAGTCTAATGCTGCTGCGACGCACCCGTCGTCGCAACAGCTCGTCCGACTACCGCCGGCGCTTCCTCCTCGCAGCGCCGCCGACGTGCAAACGGCGTGCGCTCTACGTCAGCGAGACGACCTACGAACGCTACTTCGCGGCGGCACAACCGATACTCGGTGCCGACAAGCCGCTGCTGTGGCTCACGGACGCCATTCTGCGCGACCATCTGGACCGCTACGACGGGGAGATGCGTGCCGTGCGCGACATGCCGGACGAAAAGAATCGTCAACGATGAACCCGCTGCCGGCCGTCATGGCCTGTCTGCTGCCCGTCGCTCTTTATCTGTCGGTCCGGGCTTTCCTCCGGCGGCGTCAACGACCTGCCGACAGACCCTCTCCGACGGTCCTTTCTCCACCGGCCGATACCGATGTGCTGCTCGTCCGGCGCCGCTACATGAACGGCATGGAACGGCCACCAGCGGCCACAGCCGCCGAAACAGAAGAATCGACAGCCGGGCGCGTTACATTTGCCGACGGGAAGAGGGCGGAAGCTGCCGCACCCTCGACCCTCCCCGAATGGGAGGGACTCGCCGGCGGTGCGGTTTGCATACTCGGGCCCGAACGGGAAGACGGCACACCCTGCGAATATACCGTTCCTCCGCTGCCGCCGCCCGCAAGCCCTGCCGATACACAGCCGTCGGCCATGCCGGTGGAGCTGCCCGAGGAACCGGATCCCGCCCTCGGAGAGATAACCGACGAGGAACGGCTCGCACTGGCGACATTCGACGTGCGGGCCTACCGATAACCGATTGTTCAACCTTTAAAACGCAATGCCATGAGACGCATCCTCGAAGATTCGGGCTGAACGCCCGTATGAAGCGCTGAACGCTGACCCTCGGCCGCAGGCCGTCGGTCGGCGGTCTGCGGCTTTTCGATTTACGAATCCTAATCCGCAGACAACATGTGCAAAAAACGTATCGTGTCGTGCCTGACCGTGCTCGTTGCCGCTGCCGCCTCGGCGCAGGGCAACGGCATGGCGGGTATCACGGAGGCCACGAACATGGTCTCCTCCTATTTCGAACCGCTCACACGCCTGATCTACGCCATCGGCGCCGTCGTGGGACTCATCGGCGGCGTGCGTGTGTATAGCAAGTTCTCGTCGGGCGACCCCGACGTCTCGAAGACCGCTGCCGCATGGTTCGGCGCCTGCATCTTCCTCGTGGTCGCGGCGACCGTCCTGCGCTCCTTCTTCCTGTAAGACGATGGGCGAATATCAGGTCAACCGGGGCGTCGGCCGTCAAGTGGAATTTCAGGGCCTCACCGCGCAATACCTCTTCCTCTTCGTCGGAGGCTTGGCGGGCGTGTTCATCCTCTTCGTCGTGCTCTACATGAGCGGCATACCGCAGGGAGCATGTATCCTGTTCGCCGTCGTCGCTGCGGCGTCCGTCGTCGGGATCACCTTCCGGCTGAACCGCCGCTACGGCCCGCACGGGCTGATGAAGCGGCTCTCCGCACGCCGGCACCCGCGCCGTATCGTCCACCGCCGGAGCATCCGGCGTCTGCTGACAACCTACAAACCGTAACAAGCCATGCGTGGAACACTCAAAACCTCGACGCTCGAAGCGCTGTTTCCCCTGCTCGGGATCGAAAACGACTGCATCGTCTCCAAACATGCGGACCTCACCGTCGCATACCGCGTCACACTGCCCGAACTCTTCACCCTCACGGGTGAGGAGTACGAAGCGTTACATGCCGCATGGATCAAGGCCCTCAAAGTGCTGCCCGACCATACGGTCGTGCACAAGCAGGACTGGTTCATGGAGGAGCGGTACGTCCCCGATGCCAAGATGCAGGAACGCAGCTTCCTCTCGCGGGCCTTCGAGCGGCATTTCAACGAGCGGCCGTTCTTCAACCACTCGTGTTACCTTTTCGTTACGCTCACCACACCCGAGCGGATGCGTCAGACGAGTGCCTACAGCACGCTCTGCCGGAGCTTCCTCGTTCCGCAAAGGATGCGGGACGGGGAGTCCGTCGCGCGTTTTCTGGACGCCGCAGGGCAGATGGAGCGTATCCTGAACGACAGCGGCATCGTGAAGCTGGAACGGCTCCCTGCCGAGCGGCTCATCGGTACGGCGGAGGACGCGGGCCTCGTGGCCCGCTACTTCGCACTCTGCGACATGCCGCAGGTCGTCAACGAAGACCTCCGGCTCGATGCCGGACAGATGCGCATAGGCGACAAACGACTCACGCTCTATACGCTCTCCGATCTGGATGCGATGCCGCAGACCACGGCCACCGACGCTCGCTACGAACGGCTCTCGACGGAGCGCTCCGACAGCCGCCTCTCGTTCGCGGCTCCCGTGGGGCTTCTGCTGCCGTGCAACCACATCTACAACCAGATGATCTTTCTGGACAACCACGACCAGACCCTCGAACGGCTGGAAGCGACGGCACGCAACATGAACTCCCTGTCGCGCTACTCGCGCTCCAATGCGCTCAACAAGGAGTGGATCGACCTCTACCTCAATGAAGCGCATACGCAGGGCTTGCGCAGCGTGCGCTGCCATTGCAACGTCATGGCATGGTCGGAGGACGAAGGCGAGCTGAAACGCATCGGCAACGACATCGGCTCGCAGCTGGCTCTGATGGGCTGCACGCCCCGCCACAACACCGTCGACGTACCCGTGCTCTTCTGGGCCGCCATACCGGGTAACGAAGCCGACTTCCCCGCCGAGGAATCCTTCCCGACCTTTCTGGAACAGGCCGTATGTCTGTTCAACGGGGAGACGAACTACCGTTCGTCGCTTTCGCCGTTCGGCATCAGGATGGTCGACCGCCTGAGCGGCATCCCGCTGCATCTGGATCTCTCGGACCTCCCGCTCAAGCAGGGCATCATCTCGGCCCGGAACAAGATCATCATCGGCCCAAGCGGTACGGGGAAAAGTTTCTTCACGAACCACCTCGTGCGGCAATATTACGAGCAGGGGGCGCATATCCTGATCGTCGATACGGGCAACTCCTACGAGGGGCTGTGCAACCTGATCCGGCAGAAGACCCGCGGGCGCGACGGCATCTACTTCTCCTACACTGAACAGGAGCCGATGGCCTTCAATCCCTTCTACGTCGAGGACGGCGTGTACGACATCGAGAAACGCGAGGCGATCAAGACGCTGCTGCTGACGCTGTGGAAGCGGGAATCGGAGGAGCCGACACGCGCCGAGGAAGTGGCCCTCTCGAACGCCGTGAATCTCTACCTCGCCAAGCTCCGCACCGACGCCTCGCTCGTACCCTCGTTCGATACCTTCTACGAGTTCGTCGCAACGGACTACCGCGCATTGCTGCGGCAGAAGCGCGTGAGGGAGAAGGATTTCGATCTGGCGAATTTTCTCAACGTGCTGGAACCGTACTACAAGGAGGGCGAATACGGCTATCTGCTCAACTCCGACAAACGTCTCGATCTGCTCGACAAACGCTTCGTGGTCTTCGAGCTGGACAACGTGGCGGACAACAAGGTCCTTTATCCGGTCATCACGCTGACGATCATGGAAACCTTCCTTACGAAGATGCGCCGGCTGAAAGGCATCCGCAAGGTGCTGCTGCTCGAAGAGGCGTGGAAAGCCATTGCGAAGGCCGGCATGGCCTCCTTCCTGCGATATCTCTACAAAACCGTACGCAAGCACTACGGCGAATGTCTCTGCGTGACGCAGGAGCTGGACGATCTGATCTCGTCGCCGATTCTCAAGGAGAGTGTCATCGCCAACTGCGACTGCCGCATCCTGCTCGACATGCGTAAATACGCCAACAAGTTCGACCGTATTCAGACCCTGCTCGGACTCTCGGACAAGGAGCGTGCGCAGGTCCTCTCGATCAACCGCGCCAACGACCCCCGGCGCCGCTACAAGGAGGTGTTCATCAGCCTCGGAGGTGTACAGTCCGCCGTCTACGCCACCGAAGTGTCGCCCGAGGAATATTGGTGCTATACCACGGAGCAGACCGAGAAGATGCGGGTGATGGCGCTGGCCGAGAAGCTGGACGGTGACATCGAGGCGGCGATACGACGGTTGGCCCGCGAACAAAACGATTAAAAACGACTAATTTCCCATGAAACGCAAACTCTTGCTCGGAGCCGCGGCCGCACTGCTGCTCCTCGTGATGCCCTTCCTCGTGCTCAAAGTATGGGACGACCCGCTCGAACGGCGTGCCGCCCCGCTGTGCGGCACATGAACGTCGGTTCTGCAACCCTCCGTGACGCTTCATATCCGCTACGAAGAGCCCTATTACTACCTCACGCGGCAGTCGCCGCGCGAAACCAGAACCTTCCGCCTGCGCTACAACTCCTGCCTTTATTACCGCGACGACGGCGGCCGCCGCGTCGACCTGTTCTATACTCCGGGAAAGGATGCGCTGCTGCTGGTGCCGGGAGGCTCTTACGAACGAACCACCAAACTCGAAAAACGACATGGACAGTAAATCCCTTGTTCCCGCCGACGTGCTCAAAATGCTGCGGCAGGAGATCCGGCAGCGCACGCTCGCCGTGCGCGTCATCACCTCGCTCGAAGAGGAGGTCGCTTTCGACTGCATCTGCGGCGCATGGCTTTCCGCCGAAAACAATCTCTCAGCGGCGATCCGGCGCATCGGTACACGGACGTACCGTATGCTGGTCTTCGACCATACGCTCTGCTACAAACGGCTCGTACAGGATGCCGTCATCACGCCCGAGCTGCGCACGCTGGTCTTCGGGAACGCCGATGATCCCCGCGATGTCAACGTCGTCGAATACGACGCCGCACACGACGTGCTGACGCTCGGATGCTACGGACGCTTCGTGCCTGAGGACACCTCCCGGACACGCGAGGAGCCGCACGTCGTAGAAGCAGACCCGGCCGATGAAACAGAATAGCATGGCTGCACGAACCGTTGGCCGACTGCGTACTTCGATCCGCCGCATCCGGTGGCGGATCGAAGGTTCGGCATTCGTCAGCCGCCTCAGAAGGCTGTGGGACAATTTCCGGGAACCTCCCGTAGAGCAATGGCTGAAAACGATGAAACAATCCGAGGCGCTGATCTCGAAACGGGACATGGAAGGACTGATCCGCTTCGTGAAACAATGGCGGCACTCCGTGAAGATCGTGGGCATCCTCTCCACCCAGATGGCTGCCGCAGAATTGTTCCGCACACCCGAAGAGGCGGCCGATGCAAAGATGACGGAGCTCATGGACGCGCTTCACAAGACTCGTTTTATGGCCCGGTACCGCAGGTCTCCGCAATATCATGATCCGCAGCAGAATGATTGCATACGCGGAATGCTGGCCATGCACGACTACCTGCTCAACGCGGCTCGTGACCGTTATCCACAACGAAATTACCGCTGGATGCACCCTTCGGAGCTGCGGGAAACGGAATATATCCTCGACCGTGTATTTCGCCAGAGAACCTGTACGGAACTATTGCGGTTCATTTTGGAACGAAAACGCCCGTCTCCCTATATCGCCCTGCGGTACGGATGGGAGAAAGACGTCGACCGGCTCGATACGCTTTACCGGGAGGCAATGTGTGCGGATATTTCACGGATCCACGACTTGCGCAAGGAGATACAGCAGATCGAAGCACCTATGGAGCGCCGTGCCGAGTCGATACTGGAACGATTGTACGAAGGCTCGCCGCCGTCCGCCTATCTGGAAAAGGTAGAGCGGGAACTGCAACGGCTGGATTGGCTGAGCCAATTTCCCGAGAAGGCCGAACCCCGCTATACGAGCCGCTACTATCTCTTAAAATACGACATCCGGCCCGAAGCGTCCCGTGCAGAACGCATCTGGAAGATCGAGCGGGCGTCGCAAAGGATAGAGACTCACCTCGCACGAATGACGGGACGTATGCCCCGCACCGATAAGACATTCATATTCGTAGAGGCGAAACGAATCCCGCGTTCCGCTGAAAAATCCTTGCGGCCGACACCTTCCCGCAACGCACGCCCGCAGAAGCGAGGACGCAAACATTGACACGGCATATTTTCACGCATCGCTTACACATGGAACGAATCATCATTCTGCTGTGCGGTCTATGGCTGTACGCCGGCACCGCACGCGCCCAATGGGTCGTCTCCGACCCGTCGAACCTCGCTCAGGGGATCGTCAATTCCACGAACGAAATGGTCCACACCTCCTCCACGGCGGCCAACATGCTCAAAAACTTCCAGCAGACGGTACGGATCTACGAGCAGTCGAAGAAATACTACGACGCGCTCAAGAAGGTCAGCAATCTCGTGCGGTCGGCCCGCAAGGTGCAGCAGAGCATTCTGCTCGTAGGCGAAATATCGGACCTCTACATGACCGGCTACCGGCGTATGCTCGCGGACGAGAACTTCACGCCCGCCGAACTGGCAGCCATCGCCACGGGCTACGCGAAGATCATCGAAGAGGCGGCCGGCGAGTTGAAGGAGTTGCAGGACATCGTGAACCCCACGGACATGAGCCTCACGGACAAGGATCGGATAGACGTGGTGGAGCGCGTCTACGGCACGCTGCGCCGCCACCGCGATCTGGTGCGCTACTTCACGCGCAAGCACATCGCGATCTCGCTGCTGCGCTCGCGCGAGCGGCGCAACCTCGACCGTGTGCTCGCACTCTACGGCTCCGACGAACAACGATACTGGTAAGGCGGCATGGTACACCTGCTTTCCGTGACGGAGAACCTGCATCTGATTCTCCGCGTGCTGTACGACGACATGATGGCGCTGTGCGCACCGCTGACGACTGTCGCCTCGGCCATCGCCGGCATCGGAGCGCTGCTCTATATCGCTTATCGTGTCTGGCAGTCGCTCGCGCAGGCCGAGCCGCTCGACATCTTCCCGCTGCTGCGGCCTTTCGCCATAGGAATCTGCATCCTGTTTTTTCCGACGCTCGTGCTCGGATCGCTCAACGGCATCCTCTCGCCGCTGGTGCAGGCCACGCACTCGCTCATGGAGGGGCAGACCCTCGACATGCAGCAGTGGCAGCGGCAGCGCGACGAGCTGGAACGGCAAAGCCGGGAGCGGCTGCCGCCCGACAGCTACTATGTCGAGGACGAAGAGATGGAACGCGACCTCGCGCAATTAGGCGTGGACGACACCACGCAGCAGACGCTCGACAGGATGAACCGCGAGCGTTCGTCTTGGTCCGTCAAGGGACTGCTGCTCAAAGGGCTGACATGGCTGCTGGAACTGCTGTTCGCGGCCGCGGGCATCATTCTCGACGTGCTGCGAACGTTCTACCTGATCGTGTTGAGCCTGCTGGGACCGATCGCCTTCGCCATATCGGTCTTCGACGGGTTCCAGAACACGCTCGTACAATGGCTCTCGAAGTACATATCCATCTACCTCTGGCTGCCGATTTCGGACCTCTTCTCGGCCGTCATCGCACGCTTGCAGACGCTCTCCATGCGTCATGACGCCGAGATGATGGCGCAGGACTACGGCTGGTATTTCGATGCGTCGAACACGGTGAACGTCATCTTCATGTTCGTCGCGATCTGCGGCTACCTCTGCATTCCGTCGATCGCCTCGTGGGTCGTGCAGGCCAACGGATTCTCCTCCTACAACCGCACCATATCGCAAGCTATGTCGTATGTGAGCGGTGGGGCCGGATGGCTGGCCGGACGTGCGTGGGCCGGGACCAAAGGTGCGGCGAAGACTACCGGACAGGGCCTCGCCAAAGCGGCCCGTCTTATCTTTCGGAGATAACGAACAACGAAACCTTACGATTTATGGAGTTCAAATGTCTGAATAACATCGAGACCTCGTTCCGGCAACTGCGAACGTACACGTTCGTCTTCGCAGGCATCTGCGCCGCCGTGACGGTCGCGGCCGTCGGGCTCTCGTACCGCTTCGCGGAACGGCAGCGGCAGAAAATCTACGTTCTGGACAACGGACGTTCGCTGATGGTCGCACTGTCGCAGGACCTCGCACAGAACCGTCCCGTCGAAGCCCGCGAACACGTGCGGCGTTTCCATGAGCTGTTCTTCACGCTCTCGCCCGACAAGGCGGCCATCGAGTCGAACGTCAACCGCGCGCTGCTCATGGCCGACAAAAGTGCGCTGTCCTATTACAAGGTATTGCAGGAGAAAGGGTTCTTCAACCGCCTGATCGCCGGCAATGTCATGCAGATCGCCGAGGTCGACAGCATACGCTGCGACTTCGACCGCTATCCCTACGAGGTGACGACCTTCGCCCGTCAGCGCATCGTGCGCGAGAGCACCGTCACCGAACGTTCCCTTGTCACGACCTGCCGGCTGGTGAACACCGTGCGATCGGACAATAACCCGCAGGGCTTCATGATCGAGCAGCTGAACGTCATCGAAAACCGCGATCTGGCCACTTACGACCGTTAAAAAACTGCCACAATGACACAAAGAGATCATCGGAACGACACGCCCGCCGAGGCGTTCGAGCGGCAACGTCGCCGCAAGGTCGCACTGCTGGCCGTGACGCTGGGGGTACCCTGCATCGTCACCGTATGGCTGCTGCTCGGCGGTGCTCCCTCCCCGCAGACGGCGGGCGAGGGCGGCATCAACGTCTCCGTGCCCGACGGGAAAGTGCCGGGCATCGAGGGAGACAAACGCAAGGCCGCAGAGAAGGTCCGCACGGAGCAGGTGCAGAGCCAGCGGCTGCTGACGCTCGGCGACGACGCCTTCTCGCTCACCCCGGACGATCCGCACGCCAGAGCGCCCGCTGCGGGCGACGACCCCCTGCAACGGGCCGAGCAGGCCAACCGCGCGATGCAGGCGCAGGTGCAGCGTTTCTACGCCACGCCGCAGCCCGAGGCGGAGGTCGAAGCGCTGCGGGAACGGATCGAGGCGTTGCAGGCGCAGCTCGACGCCGCACAGCGGCAGCCCGACCCGTTGGAACTGGCTGAGGAACAGTACAGGCTCGCACAGAAGTATTTCGGCACGCAAACCCCGCCGGCGGCCGCGACGCAGCAGCGCACAGGGAGCGTATCCGTCATGCGGCCGCAGCGGGCGGGGAGCATCGAGGCGTCGACGCTCGGGCCGCCCGCCGAGCTGCCGGAAGGTGGTAATGCAGGTTTTCTGACGCCCGAAGGCGTAGCGCCGGTAGAGGACGCGCAGGCGGTCCGCGTATGCGTGGCCGGCACGCAGGTCGTGCGCATAGGCGGCACGGTACGGCTCCGCCTGCTGGACGACGTGACGATCGACGACGCCGTGGTGCAGCAGGCCTTCGACCGCTACATGGAGATGCGCCACGAACTCGGTCGCGACACCAAGCCCGTCTGCCTCATGGACATGGGCACCATCGGCGCCAAGTACCTCAAGAAGACCGGCGTCATGACCGATGTCGACGAGTCCGAGGAGATCAACGCCTGCACCGTCAAGGTGAAGGTCGATGTCGACGGCGAGGACCAGGACTGGCTGTTCCTCTTTAAGAACGAGACCCACAACCACCCGACCGAGATCGAGCCCTTCGGCGGTGCCGCCACCTGCGTGGGCGGTGCCATCCGCGACCCGCTGTCGGGCCGCAGCTACGTGTACCAGGCCATGCGTGTCACCGGCGCCGGCGACCCCACCGTCCCCGTGTCCGAGACGCTCGAGGGCAAGCTGCCGCAGCGTAAGCTCGTGACCACTGCTGCCGCCGGCTACTCCAGCTACGGCAACCAGATCGGCCTTGCCACCGGTCAGGTCAACGAACTCTATCACCCCGGCTACGTCGCCAAGCGCATGGAGGTCGGCGCCGTCGTGGGCGCTACCCCGGCAAACCACGTGCGTCGCGAGTGCCCCGCCCCCACCGACAAGATCATCCTGTTGGGCGGCCGCACCGGCCGTGACGGCATCGGCGGTGCCACCGGCTCCTCCAAGACCCAGAACACCGAGTCCATCGAGACATCGGGCGCCGAGGTCCAGAAGGGCAACGCCCCGGTCGAGCGCAAGCTGCAGCGCCTGTTCCGCCGCGGCGATGCCTGCCGTCTGATCAAGCGCTGCAACGACTTTGGCGCCGGCGGTGTCTCGGTCGCCGTAGGCGAGCTTGCCGACGGCCTGTATGTCGACCTTGATACCGTGACCAAGAAGTACGACGGTCTTGACGGCACCGAGCTCGCCATCTCTGAATCCCAGGAACGCATGGCCTGCGCCGTCGCCGACGGTGACGTCGAGGAGTTCATGGGCTACGCCGCCGAGGAGAACCTCGAGGCGACCGTTATCGCCGAGGTTACCGCCGAGCCGCGCATGCGCATGGCCTGGAACGGCGTCGCCATCGTCGACCTGTCCCGCGAGTTCCTCAACTCTAACGGCGCACCCAAGCACCAGGTCGCCCACGTGTGCGCCCGTAGCGTGTGGCAGCCCAGCTGGGCCGGCACCACGCTTGCCGAGCGCATGACCTCGCTCGTCACCGACCTCAACGTCGCTTCTAACAAGGGCCTTTCCGAGCGCTTCGACTCCACCATCGGCGCCGCGACCGTGCTCATGCCCTTTGGCGGCAAGACGCAGCTCACCCCCAGCTCGGCCATGGTCGCCAAGTTCCCCGTGGACGGCGAGACCACCACGGCGAGTGCCATGGCATGGGGCTTCAACCCTTATCTGATGGAGGCCGACCAGTTTGCGGGCGCCTACCTGTCCGTGGTCGAGTCCATCGCCAAGCTCGTAGCTGCCGGCTTTGAGCACAAGCGCGCCTATCTCTCCTTCCAGGAGTACTTCGAGCGTCTGCGCACCGAGGCCGAGCGCTGGGGCAAGCCCACGGCAGCCGTCCTGGGCGCCCTCATGGCCCAAGTCGACCTGGGTGCCGGCGCCATCGGCGGCAAGGACTCCATGAGCGGCTCGTTTGAGGACGAGGCCGGCGAGCTCAACGTTCCGCCGACCCTGATCAGCTTCGCTGTCGCCGTGGGCAAGGCGGCCCGCGCTGTCTCCCCCGAGTTCAAGGGCCTCACACACCGCGTCGTCCGTATCGCCCCCGCCACCTATGGCGAGGACTACCGCCCCGATGCCCAGCAGCTGCTCGCCGCGTTTGACGCCGTCGAGGCGCTCACCGCTACCGGCGACGCCCTGGCCGTCTCCACGCCCGGCTACGGCTGCGGCGCCGAGAGCCTCTTTAAGATGTGCGTCGGTAACCAGATCGGTATCGAGCTTGCCGAGGACGTGGACGTGGAGAGCCTCTTCACCCCGCTCTACGGCAGCTTTATCGTCGAGCTCGCCGAGGACGCCGAGCTGCCCGAAGTCGCCGACGGCGTTGTCGTCGAGCCCCTGGGCACCACCGTCGAGGGCTATGTCATCGACACCGGCTCCGAGGTCATCGAGCTCGCCGAGCTCCAGGAGGCCTGGGAGAGCGGCATCGAGGGCGTCTTTGCCTACCGCAGCACCGGCGAGCAGCCCGAGGTCGAGACCATCGACTATCGCGCCAAGGATATCCACGTGTACGGCGGCGCCAAGATCGCCCGCCCGCGCGTGATTATCCCCGTCTTCCCCGGCAACAACTGCGAGTACGACAGCGCCCGCGCCTTCCGCGCCGCCGGCGCCGAGGCCGACACCTTCGTGATCAACAACCTCACGCCCGAGGCCGTCGCCGAGAGCACCCACGAGCTTGCCCGCCGCATCCGTGCAAGCCAGATCGTCATGATCCCCGGCGGCTTCTCGGGCGGTGACGAGCCCGACGGCTCCGCCAAGTTCATCACGGCGTTCTTCCGCGCCCCCGAGGTCACCGAGGCAGTCCGCGACCTGCTCAAGGCCCGCGACGGCCTGATGCTGGGCATCTGCAATGGCTTCCAGGCCCTGATCAAGCTCGGCCTGGTGCCCTACGGCGACATCGTCGACGCCACGCCCGATGCGCCCACGCTGACGTTCAACACCATCGGTCGCCATCAGAGCCGCCTGGTGCGCACCCGCATCTCGTCCAATCTGTCCCCGTGGCTGTCGCAGTGCAGCCTGGACGACCCCTACACCGTCGCCATCAGCCACGGCGAGGGCCGCTTTGTCGCCAACGACGAGGTGCTCGCCCAGCTGATCGCCAACGGCCAGGTCGCCACGCAGTACGTGGGCGAGGACGGCAAGCCCAGCATGGACCTTTCCGTCAACCCCAACGGCTCCGCACTCGCCATCGAGGGCATCACGAGCCCCGACGGCCGCGTCCTGGGCAAGATGGGCCATGCCGAGCGTCGCGGCGACAACCTGTACCGCAACGTGCCCGAGCATGTCCCCGGCGACAAGTTCATGCCGATCTTTGAGAGCGGCGTAGCCTACTTCGCCTAAACCTTTCCCATCGGGTACAATCCCCTCGGGTAACAACACCCGCCACCGACACATCCGGTGGCGGGTTCTTTTTTGCTTCGCGCATGCAGGAAGGACATCATGGAAAGCCGCAAGCCGTATCTCGCCACCCTGCCCGGACTCATCCTGGGCTGTCTTGTTTGTTGCGCGCTCTGGGGATCGGCCTTTCCCTGCATCAAGATCGGCTACGCACTCTTTGGTATCCCGGCGCACGATAGCGCCTCGCAGCTGCTCTTTGCGGGCTTGCGCTTCACGCTTGCCGGCGCCCTGGTTATCGTTGGGATGAGTGCGGCCCAGCGCCGCCCCCTCATTCCGCAGGCTCGCGACATCAAGCCCATCTTTGTCTTGTCGCTCTTCCAGACTATCGGGCAGTACTTCTTTTTCTATCTGGGCCTCTCGCACGCCAGCGCCATGTCGAGCTCCATCATCGAGGCCAGCGCCAACTTCCTCGCAATCCTCTTTGCCGCCCTGGCATTTCACACCGAGAAGCTCAATACGGCCAAGGTGCTTGGCTGTGCGCTGGGCTTTGCCGGCGTCGCGCTCGTCAACCTCTCGGGCGCAGATGGCACCTTTGGCTTCAGGCTCGATGGCGAGGGCTTTATCCTAGCCTCCACTGTCGCGGGTGCTCTTTCGACCTGCCTGATCGGCATCTTCTCGCGCAAGCATGACGGCGTCTTGCTCGCCGGCTGGCAGTTTTTAGTCGGAGGTTTGGTCCTTACCACCATCGGGTTTTTGATGGGCGGCGCGCTCTCCCCCACCGCGATCATCCCCGCCATCGCACTCATTATCTATATGGCACTCATTTCCGCCGTCGCGTACTCGCTATGGTCGCGTCTGCTTGCCGTCAACCCCGTCAGCCGTGTGTCGGTCTTTGGCTTTATGAATCCAGTCTTTGGCGTACTGTTGAGCGCTCTGCTGCTCGGCGAGGGCGCTGGCACGAGCCCTGTTACCGTACTTGTTGCCCTGCTGTTGGTCTGCGGCGGCATCATCATCGTCAACAGGCCCAAAAAGGTCTAACGAACTACCCCTATTTAGCAGAGGGGGTTCACATGCTTTAGCTTAATGGAGTACATCGGAGAGCCGAGGGCCGCCACGCCCGCCAGCGTGCGCCCTTTTTCTAGCGTATCTGGGCGCCGGCTTTCTTCTTCTCGCGCTTTACGCGGTTGAGCTCCGCGTCGGCAGCACGAAACAAGTCTTGCCAGGTATCGACGCCATCACCGACCCGTGCGTAGCCGATGGACATCCGCAACAGATACGGAACCTCGGCGCGCGCGAGCTCATCGTTGATTGTCGCGCACAGATGCATGATATCCTGTTCCGCCACTGCCTTTTGGAGCACCACGAACTCATCGCCACCATAACGTGCGATAAAGCCGCCAGACGCCGAGCAGACTTCTTTGAGCGCAGCGGATATGACCTGAAGAGCATGGTCGCCCTCCACATGCCCATAGCGATCGTTAATCTGCTTAAAGCCGTCGGCGTCCATCATAAGCAGATATACATCTTCGGCCTGATCCACATTTGAGAAGAGCGACAGCATATAGGTCTCAAAACGGTTGCGATTGTTAAGTCCAGTCAACGGGTCGGTCGAGATGAGCTGCTCCTGGTAGATGATGTAGAGCAGCAACATGCTAATCATTATGCCGACACAAAGGCCGGGCACCGAGTATACGACCTGAAAGGTACCGCCCACCAGGGCCGGAATGGCGAAAAATGCCAAGGTTCGATAGATGGCCTTCGTCTGCAGGCTCTCGACCCTGCGAGATTGCACAAATGCATGCAGGGACGTATGTATAACGTAACAGTAGCTGACGATGGGCTGGATCATATAGGCAAAGCCGCGACGATACACGCCCTGCGAATCGATATAGAACAGGGCGTGCGTCCAGTAACTGGTAAACGCCAGCACGACCACCAGAGCCGTAGGCAACGCTACAAGCACCACCCTATAGCGCGAGGTCAAAAGGCGAGAACCCTGCACCGTCTCGGAATAGATAAACCAAATGAGACACGCGATAGCAAAGAGCGAAAACGAAACCGCGTTGGAAATCCAGTTGGCAGCAATGCCCAACGTGCCGTCCACACCGTCCGAAAGCGTCCAGATCATATCGAATAATATGTACGCGGCAGAGGTGTAGCCAAGCATGCTAAACAATAGCTGCTGGGTGCTCGAGAACAAGGAGCGACGACTTCGCACGGCAAGCCCGATAAGAACAATCATGCATAGCACGAATATCTCAATCTTGAGTGCCTTAACCACTAGCGCCATCCCTTCAATACCCAAGTGGTCAGAATCGCCCAATTCGAATCAGGGCAATAAACACCCCTTTACTCCACAGGGGTAAAGGGGATAATAGCAGAGCGCCCGAACATCACTGCAAAACAGTTTCTGTTCGGGCGCCCATACGGCGCGAATTGCACACGCCGGCATCATTGATGGGTATCGATTGCTACTCGCCATCGATGTCAGTCGCGACGGCCTCCTCTATGGCCTCGACACCGACAGGCGACAGATCCTCCTTGCCTTGGCAGAACTTCTTGTCGACCCAGCCAGTCAGAATCGGAGCCATGATCGCCGTGATGATAACGGCGGTGGCGATCTGAGCGTACGCGATGGGCGCAAGCTCGGCGTAGCGCGGTGCGACCTCGGCGAGGGCAACCGGTGTGGTCATAGCCGTGCCGGCAATGGTGGAGCAAGCCACAGCGGCCTTGCCATTGCCGCCGCACAGACGCTCGAACGCAAAGGTGATGGGACCGACGACAAACAGCGTGACAAGGCCCAGCAAGATGCCGGAAATACCGCCGGTGATAAAGCTCGACAGGCTCATGGACGCACCGAGCTGAAATCCGATGACGGCAATCGCGGGATTGGCACCGGGAACCAGCAGGTTCTTGATAAACGGGAACAGGTTGCCCAGAACCATGCCAATAACGAGTGGCAAGATGGAGCCGATAATGGTGCCAATGGGAATGTTGGCGAGGCCGGAAACACCGAGGATGATCATCGTGACGGCGGGGCCAGCCGTAAAGAACAGGATACCGACGGCGCCCTGCTCAGACTCATCACCGAACTCGCCCATGATGCCCGTATAGAGCGCCATGTTGCAAAACGTGATGCCGCCGATGATAGACACGGAGCTCAGACCCAGGAAGTTGTCGTTAAAGAAATATGCCACGCCCAGGCCGAGAGCCGCTGCGACGACCAGCTTGGGGATCAGCACGACGATACCGGTCTTGATGGCACCCGGCGTGGACTTAAAGCTGATGCCGGCGCCCACAAACAGCAGGATCGCGGCGACGATGGCATTGGAGCCACCGCGGCAGGCAGCCGTAAAGAAGCCGCCGATCTCAAAAACCTGCGGGCAGAAGGTGTTGAGCAAAAGACCGACGATCATCGGATAGATCATGATGTCGCCCGGGATGCGCGGGACCTTGAATTTCTTTTGCTCGTTGGCAGTCGCTTCCTGTGCCATGAAACCCCCATTTCCGCTGACGGGGTACAAAAGCCCACGTCACGCTTTGCTACAGTAAAGTTTGACCATGGTACCAGAAGAAATAGACCAGCTCGGTGAAAAACTCGACAAGTTGGGATGGAACGAGATTCGGCGCCCGCGACGCCACCCCTATATAAGGCTCAAGACGATATAGAGTACGATGCCCGAGACGCAGCACCACAGCATCGATTTTGTCTTGACCGCCACGACCACGACGCCGGCGGCCGCAATCCAGGGAACCAAGGCAGGCCAGAGCCCCGCGTCGAACGCGCCGGGGCTCACCAAGTCGTTGGCGACCAGCGCGGCAAAGGCAGCGGGCGGGATATAACCCAGGGCCTCGGTAATGCGGGGCGACAGCGTTCTCCCGCGCAAGGCAAACGCCGGCGCGATGCGAAAGAACGCGATAGCAGCCCACGACGACAGCCACAGAACCAAGAACTCGTTAACGGGCATCGCGGGCACCTCTTCCGTCAAATACAGCATCGCACGCCAACGCAATGGCAATGCCGGCCACGACGCTTGCCGGCACGGCAATATTCGTGAGGCCCAAGAACTTGCATACGGCGACGGACACCGCGCCCGAAACCGCCGCGACAACGTTGCCGCGCGACAGCCGCTGCGAAAAGAGCAGGCAGATAAAGAGCGAGGTGCAGACAAAGGCTGCAATGGCGGTGGGAACATCGACAACGGCGCCGACGATGGCGCCCATCGTACACGAAACGCCCCATGTTGCGATAAGGATCACGTTGAGCACGAAGGACTCGCGCGGGCCCCAATCCTCCCCTTCAACCAACTTGGCAAGCGAGATGCCATATGCCTCCTCGGTAAGTGTCGCGGCAACAGCCAGCGTCTGACGCTTCGAGGCACCCGTCAGATGCGGCGCGATCGATGCCGAGTAAAGCGCAAAGCGCGAGGAGATGGCAGCAACGCTCGCGACGATCGATGCTGCAGGCACGCCCGCCAGCCAAAGATTGCAGATCATAAACTGGCCGCTGCCCGTCACAAACGTGCTGCTCAGAGCAAAGACCATCCAGGGCTCCATTCCCGTCTGCCCCATGATCATTCCGCACGGCGTGCCTATTGCAATATAGGTAAGCATCACTGGCCAGACGATTTTAAAGATCCTAAGGACCATGCCACTCCCATTCTGGTAAGTCGTCTGCAGCGCGCCTTGCAACGCAGCAGAAATATCAACCGGTGGCAATAAAGTTCACCTACAATTGCCACCGGATCGAAAGACACAACTTTTTAGGAAGTCATTATGACAGCTATCGATCGAGACCGGGCGCGCGCGGCCTTCAAAAGCTACACCGATGCCTACGACGCCACCAACCCACGCATCGCGCTCAAAATCGAGCATACGTACCACGTGGCCGAGGCATGCGATGCCGTAGCGCGCGAGCAGGGCTGGTCGTCAGAAGATATTGACCTGGCATGGCTTTGCGGCCTGCTACACGATATGGGCCGCTTTGAGCAGTTGCGGCACTGGGACACCTTTAAGGACGCCGAGAGCATGAGCCATGCAGCGCTGGGCATCGAGGTCCTCTTTGGCGAGAATCCCGCCGATGCACCCGCCGTAACGAGCATCCGCGACTTTATCGATGACCCGGCAGAGGACGAACTGATCCGCGCGAGCATCGCCCACCACAGTGATTTTCGCCTGCCCACGGAACTCGACACCCGTACACGGAGCTTCTGCGAGATCGTGCGCGATGGCGACAAGATCGACATTATGCGCACCATCGCCGACAGCACCGTCGACACCATCCTCAAGGTGGATGAGGACACGTTTCTCGCCAGCCACTTCTCGACACCGGCGCTTACCGCCTTTGACGAGCACCGCTGCGTCGCACGCGATGAGCGCGATGAGCCCGCAGACTACCTGGTGGGACTCATCTGCTTTATGTTTGAGCTCGTCTATCCAGCGAGCCGCGCGCTGGAGCGCAAACAGGGCGATATCCACCGCCTGCTCGACGCGCCCTTTGGCATTACGCGGCCCTTTACCGACCCCGCCACGCAGGCAACCTGGAGCCGCCTAAAGGACGAGATGCGCGACTGGCTGACGCGCGCTTAGCGCTCAAGCTGAGCCAGCAGCTCCTCAACGATCTCAACGGCATCGCCGACGACCTTGTACTGGGCGGCACCAAAGATGGGGGCATCCGGGTCCTCATTGATGGCGACAATGCACTCCGCCCCACCGATGCCGGCGAGATGCTGGATAGCGCCCGAGACACCGATGCTCACGAGGAGCTTGGGCGAGACCGATACACCCGTCTGGCCAATTTGGTGGCGATACTCCAACCAGCCTGCCTCCACAATGGGACGCGTGCAACCAAGCTCGGCACCCAGGGCATCGGCGAGCTTTCGCATCAGGGGCAGATTCTTCTTGGAGCCGATGCCGCGGCCCACCACGACCAGACGCTCGGCATCGGCAATTGAGGCCTGCTGTCCCCACTCCTCGGCGGGAATCGAGATCTCGACGCGGGCCTTAACGTCATCCGCAAGCACTACCTGGGTAATCGTGCCGGAGCGGCTATAGTCAAACTCGGGCGCCTTAAAGATGCCGGGGCGCACCGTTGCCATCTGAGGACGGTGGTTGGGGCAGGTAATGGTGGCCATCAGGTTGCCGCCAAACGCCGGGCGCGTCTGCTGCAGCAGACCCGTCTCCGTATCCATAGAAAGCACCGTGCAATCGGCCGTAAGACCCGTCTGCAAGCGCACGGCCACACCGGGCGCCAGCTCGCGACCAAAGGCGGTCGCGCCGTACAGAATGGCCTCGGGCTTGCGCTCGGCTACCAAATCGCAGATCAAGCGAGCGTAGACCTCCGCGTCGTTCTGACGCAGGCGCTCGTCACGACAGACCAGAACTTCGTCCGCACCGGCGCAAATCAGATGCTCCAGGTCCCCGAGTGAGCCCTCGGGGCTCATGCCGACCAGTGCCACCAGACGGCAGCCGCGGGCATCGGCAAGCTCGCGCCCCTTGCCCATGAGCTCGAAGGCCACGGATGCAACGGCATCGTGCTCGTCAGTCTGCACGAAGATCCAGATGTCTCGATATGCGTCAAGGTCTGCCGCGCCGGCGGCCTCGTCGCGCTCAATCGAGATGGCGTTGACGGGGCAGGCGTCGACGCACCCACCGCACAGGATACAGCCGTCGGTTACGCGGGCACAGCGATTGGGGCGCTCACCCTCCACCACAATGCCGCCCGAGGCGCAGGCGCGAACGCAGCGACCGCAGCCGATACAGGCTTCGCTATCGATAATCAGCCCGCTCATCTATGCCATCCCCTCAATAATCTTGGCAAGTTTTACCGCCTGCTCGGACGCCGTTCCCTCAACGGCCTCGCACGTTTGGTCACGGTCGGGCACAAACGAGCGCACGACCTGCGTCGGTGATCCGGCAAGGCCGCAACGCGAGGGATCGGCGTTTACGTCGGCAGCGCTGGCCACACGCACGTCTGCATCCTCGGCCGCGCGAATACCGGCAATACTCGGCATGCGCAGCTGGCCAATCTCCTTGGCGGTCGTCATCGCACACGGCATCTCCAGGTACACCGTCTCCTCGCCGGCATCGCAGCCGTGAACGAGCGCCAGCGAGCCACACGTCGTAAATCCCGCGCTCTGCACACAGCTCACGTCGGTCACGCAGGGGACCCCAAAGGCGCCGGCCAGCTCGGGGCCGATCTGGGCCGTATCGCCGTCCACTGCCATCTTGCCGCAGATGAGCAGGTCAAAGTCCTCATCGAGTGCCTCGATGCCGCATTTGAGGGCATAGGTGGTGGCTAGGGTATCGGCGCCCGCAAAGGCGCGATCGGTCAGCAGCAGCGCGTCGTCGGCACCGCGGGCGATGCAGTCGCGCAGCAGCGATTCGGTCGCGGGGATGCCCATCGACACCACCGTCACACGCACGTCCATGCCAAAGCCGATAAAGTCGTCCTTCAGCGCTAGCGCACATTCGAGGGCACTTGCATCGAAGGGATTAACGACCGCCTGCTTGCCATCACGCACGATAGTATTGGTCTTGGGGTCCATCTTGACCTCGGTGCTTCCGGGCACCGCCTTGACGCACACCACCATATGGAAATCACTCATCTTCACGCGCCCCCTTTCTGGACGAGTTCATCCAAGAGCTTCTCCGTAAACAGGTTGCCGCGACCCAGCTGGCCGGCAGGATCAAGCTGGAGTTTGAGACGCGCCGACTCGACCATGGCCTCGTGGCCGTACATCGTCTCCAAGAAGCCCGCCTTGATCTTGCCGACGCCGTGTTCGGCAGAAACGGCACCGCCCATGGCCGTGACCTCGGAAGCCCACTGGGCAAAGAGCTCTCCACCACGACGGTAGTCTTGCGCATCGCGCGGCAGGATGTTCACATGCAGATGGTTGTTCCCGATGTGTCCCCAGGCAGCAGACTCAAGCCCGCTTTCGGCCAGCGTGCGGCGATAGAGGGCCACGACATCGGCAAGGCGTGCATTGGGCACCGACATATCCGATCCCAGCTTGGTAATGGTGGGGTCGGTGCGGCGACGCTCGTCAATGAGCATGTTGACGCTCTCGGGCACCGCGTGGCGGAAGAACCGCTGGCACTCGCGATCGACTTCGTTGCGGGCGACCCATGTCGCATCGTCGCGGCCGCCCGCAAGCTCCAGCACCCATCCCAAGTGGTACAGCTCCTCGGTCGCCTGCGCCTCGTCATCGCAATCGAGCTCCACGTAGACACATACCTTGGCCTCTTTGTCGAGCGCCGGCAGCGAGGCAAACGCCGTCGACTGCTCGCGCTGGCGACGTAGAATATCCAGGGCGCCAGCATCGAAGTACTCGATGGCAGCCGCATGGGACAGGACAGGGCGCACGGAATCGGTAAAGGACACCGCCTTGTCCTCGCTATCGAAAAAGCAACTCACACCCCAAACGACCGCAGGCGCCGCCTGCAGGGCAATCTCGAGCTCGGTGATAACGCCGAGCGTGCCGCACGCGCCGATAAAGAGGTCGATGGCGTCCATATCGTCCGCAACGAAATAGCCTGAGGCATTTTTTGTCTCGGGCATGGTATAGCCGGGAAGATCGAGCTCGAGCGTACGGCCCTCTGCCGTCACGAGCGACAGGTGGCGGCCCTGGGCAAAAGCCTCGCCGCGCTGAAGCTCAAGCAAATCGCCATCAGCCAGCGCGACGTGGAGTCCCGTGATATGCGGGCGCATGGGGCCGTAAGCGTAGCTGCGGGCGCCGGAGGCGTTGCATGCCGCCATGCCACCCAGACAGGCAGATGCCTCGGTGGGATCGGTGGGAAAGAACTGCTCGGGGGACTCTTGGAACTCCTCGTAGGCCTCAAGCGATGCCTGGTCCCAACCAGCGGTCGGCAGTACCTTCTTGCTCAGCTGCTTACGCAGCTCCGAGAGCACAACGCCCGGCTCCACGCGCAGCAGAAATTGGCTTTGTTCATCGCGGCGAAGGCCCAAGTAGCGATTCATACGGGAAGTATTGAGGATATGCCCACCGTGGGGCACGGCACCGGCGGCAAGGCCGGTTCGGGCGCCCTGAACCGTTACCGGGACACGCTCGGCATGGAGCGTTTCCAAAATGGCACGGACCTCGTCTTCCGTTGTCGGAAACGAGATGCTCGATGCTTCGCCCGATGCACGAGATTCATCGCGGCCATACTCTTCGAACTCATCGGTGAAGGGTTTAATGGTTGCAGACACGCGAACTCCCCCTTTAGCTAACTACAGTGTTTGCAGGGAGATGTTACCGCATCGTTTCGTCGACGTGTTCGAGACCGTCTCCATAATTGGCGATTTTTACGTTTGTGCAATTCGGCGAACGGCAAGGCTTCCTCGGCAGACGATGCTTTTGACACATATCGCCCCGCCGTCGCCGACCGCTCGATTGTCGCTCGAAAAAAGTTGAAGTAATTTTTTCCACCTTTTACCTGCGGAGATGTCAATCCGTCAAGCATTTGGTCAGAAATTGGTCAAGTAGCGGCTGATACGGTCGGCGTCGACAACCAAAACCGATAGAAGTTTTGGCCCCAGAAGCAGGGAGGTTCCCATGGCATATTACTGGCCCCAGTACGGCGTCGCCATCGAGGTCGACGACGATCCCTATCTCCTGCCTTTCGACGAAGAGGCGTTCCCCGATACGGCGGTCTACCACGTCACCACCGATGTTATCTGCGACCCCGAGTCGTTCTCGGCGCTCGCCCACCACATCGCGCGTATCCACGACATCGAGCTCCCTCACGACTTTGACGAGCTCATCTACTCGCGCCGCCTGATGCTTCACATGCTCTTTGGAGCGGACCCGTCCACGTTCGCACGTGTCTACACCACCAAGGACGCCGCATGAGTGCGAAGAAGCCGCCCCGCCTCGCAGGACTGGGGCGTCGCAAGAAACTCGTCGTTGTCTGCCTGGCTATCGTCTGCGCCCTCATCGCCGTAGGGCTATACGCCTGGCAGTCGCAGCCCGTGCCCGAAGCGGGCGCCTCAGTCACGACGGCAGAGGGCAAATCGCGACAAGAAATCCAAGATGAGCTCGATGCCATCGTCCGCGACAACATGATGACGATTTCGGTCGCGCCGGTCGCTCAGCTACAGGAGGACGGCAAGCTGCGCGTCAACGTGCAAAACGTCCAAGACAATAAATTTCCCCAGCGATTCCGCGTCATCCAAAACGACGAGACCATGTACGAATCCGGTGTGGTCGAGACCGGCAAGACAATCGAGACGTGCCCCGCCGGCGACATCAAAGAAGGCGAGGCATACATCGAGATCCAGGCACTCGATGCCAAGACCCTCGACAGCCACGGCAATCCGACACGTGTCAAGGTACGGGTTGAGCAAGCCGAGAACTAGCTTTTTCGGCCGACGCGGCACCGCACGCAATTCACCAGCATTCGTCCAATCATCGCGGGGACGGCCCGCGACGAATAGAAAGGAACGACCATGGACATCACCAGGAACATGAACGGAGCCAGAGCGCTCGTCGTGGGCGCAGGGCTCGCGCTCGCGCTCGCAATGGGCGCCGCCCCGACGCCAGCTCTGGCAGCCGGGCGCGTTGGAACCACGAAAGTAATGGTCAGGACCGAGATCGACAACGTAGAGTTCAAAGTTCCGACGGTTATTCCCTTCGTCGCCAAGGCCGACGGCACGCTTCAGGGCCCCTCAGAAGACGCGACCACCATCGACAATCATTCGGCCTACGGCATCCATGTCACCAACATGAAGATCGACGCCATGAACACCTGGACCATTGCCGCCGACGCCAAGGCCGGAACCGCGCAGAATTCCATCGACTTTAAGGTCGGCCCCGACGGTGCACTCCAGAACGCCAGCGCCGCAATGCAGGAGACGGGCCTCGATCTTTCCAAGAATGCAGCCTTCGACATGGGCTACCAGGGCATTGCCGGCGGCACGGACAAAATTAAGCTCAAGACAAGCGGAAACGTCGCCCGCGTCACGCGCGACATCTTCCGCGTAACCGGCGAAGGCGATCAGGTTGCAACGATCACCTGGACGGTCGAGCCCGGTGCGCACACGGCATAAGGCCGTCGCCCTGGCCGCCGCCGTCAGTATCCTAGCGTTTGGGCCAGCCATGGCCTTTGCCCAGCAAGAACAGGCGCAGGCCGCCACGCAAGTGACGGTCGACCTCTCGGAGCTCGACCGCGGCAACTGCAAGGAACCGTTGGCACAGACAGGCGACAGACGATGGCTCTTGGCAGCAGGCGCCACGGCAGCAGGCGCGGGAACCGCCGGCCTCGGTCTGCACATCAAACGCAGCCAGAAACGAAACACGGACAGGCCGCACTAAATTAGCTAAGGAGACCCCATGGCATCGAAGAACCTTTTGCCCGTCGTCGCACTCTGCGGCGCGCTCGCAACCGGAACGCCTGTCGCCGCTTGGGCGACTCCCGTCATGGCAGATTCCTTACCAGCAGCCCTAAGCTCCGCACCAAATCCGTCGAGCGCCATTGCGTGCAAGCGTTTTTCGATCGCACAGGCCGCAATCTCAACCTCGGGATGCCTTCGTCGTAATACGGACGGCTCGATAGTCGTGGATATCAATCGTTCGAACAAGGCAAACGGCTCCCAGGCGGGGTGCGCCGTCTGCACGTGGCGCTCGATTGCGCTCGATGCAGATGGCGATCCGTGCGATTTGGGGTTGCGCATCGATATCGCTTCGGTCGATGACTCGGCGAACGGAGCGAAGGTCGCCTTCGACGGTGCGTTTTTCGAGAAAGGAGGCGGTATATGTCTGGGCTGCGCCGCCGCGAATGCAGACGATGTGCAGCCCACCCTCTCATTCACGGCATCGCTGCGGCTGACCAAGGCGGGCACCGATGCCATCGCGGCGGGAGAAGCATCCCTGCTGTTCTACGCCGCCAGTACCGAAGACACAGACATTCATTTCGAGAAGCCGGCCGGATCGCTCGGCCTTACGCGCGGGACGGAGGCAGGCCCTATTGCGATCGATACCCACACGCTAGGCAGGCAACGCATTCTTGCCGACCCGGCGCTTCTCGAGATGGAGTGGAACGGATCCGGAGCCGTCGGGATTGTCCCCTCCGCGCTTGACGCCAAGACGCTCCCCTCAAACGACGAACCCATCAACGCAACCATACAAGAAGAGAGCACGGACAAAGAAGCAGGTGCGGGCGACACGCCGTCGCCGACAAACAGCGTCCCAGCTTCTTTCGAAGCACCGAATGAGCCCGCTACCGGTCCAAACGATCCAGAGCTCGCGGGCAGTCTGGGGCTTGCTGATCCTCAGGAGATCGATGAAGGTAACTGCTGCGTGCTTGCCGCCCTCGACCACACAGAGGTCATCGATGCTGCAAACATCGAAGTTGCCGCCGTCAATCAGCCCGTCCGCAAGTCGGCCATCATCGCATTTCCCGAATCCATCGAAGTCGTCTTTTTGCCATCGGGCGAGGTCGTGGCCCCAACACTGCTCACCTTGTTGGGCGCCAAGAATACTCGAAACGAAATTAAAAAGGTCACGGTTGTCGACCCTGCAACCACCGCTAAACTGCGTCTATACGCCGTTGCCCCAGACGGAGGCAAGACCTTGGAATTCGATGGCGACACACTTCTAGCCTGGCGACGTCTGGACATTATGCAAGACGTCTCGTATCAGATCGAACTCGAAGGGTTTGATCGTGCCCGCGATGCCAATATCATCGCCGCGGCTATTGAATCCCCGCAGCGGCTTATGACACTGCGCTTTGACTACTACCCCTATGTCCCGACAACCACCTGAGGCTTAAATGCTGCGCATCATTCCTAATACCACTTATATAACGTATTAGATGAGTCGCGATGTGCCTCGCATTTCGTTCTGCTACGATTGCCACGTTGGCATCAATACAGGAGGGCTCATGCCGGGCTTGGGAACAATCATCAACGTTGCGCTTTTAGTTGCGGGCGGTCTTTTGGGATTAGCGGGCGGCCGCTTCATTACACCGCGCATCCAAGACACGCTCATGAAAGCATCGGGGCTGTGCGTCCTGTTTATCGGCCTGGGCGGCACCATGCAAAAGATGCTCATCATCGATGGAAAGGCGCTAGCGACCACCGGTACCACCATGCTCATCGTCTCATTTGCGCTCGGTTCGCTCATCGGCGAGGCCATCAACTTGGAGGCCGCCATCGAGAACCTTGGCGAATGGCTCAAGCGCAAGACTGGCAGTGAGGGCGATAACGAGTTCACCAACGCTTTTGTCTCGACTTCACTCACCGTGTGCATCGGCGCCATGGCCATTGTGGGATCGATCCAGGACGGCCTGCTCGGCGACTGGTCAACGCTTGCCCTCAAGGGCGCACTGGACTGCATCATCGTCTGCACCATGACGGCCTCGCTTGGCCGCGGCTGCATCTTCTCCGCCCTGCCCGTCGCCGTGTTCCAGGGGACGATCACGTTGTTTGCCGGCGCGCTCTCCCCCATCATGACCACAGCTGCCCTCAACAGCCTTTCGCTCGTAGGCTCCATGCTCATCTTCTGCGTCGGCGTCAACCTCATCCGTCCTCAGACCTTCCGCACGGCCAATATGCTTCCCTCCGTCGTCATCGCCGTCATCTACGCCCTCCTGTTCTAAATCTATCAACGCAGCGGTATCTCGAACATCTGTTTGATGCTGTGCTATGATATGAGGTCACCGTAGCTGTGTTCGAGAGGAGGAGCGGTGGCCGACCAGGACATCAAGATGCTCATCGAGCGCATCATGGCCGAGGCCCGGACCCATCAGTCCGCCCGCTTCTCAAACGAAACCTACGCAGACGAGCCGATTCTCAAAACCGGCCGACAGATGCAGAATTTCCTCCCCGACCAGTACCGTAAAATGCGCGAGATATCGCGCTGGCAGGATGACCCCAAGGGCGGTGCGGGCCGCTGGCTTTCGGAAGCCGAGCTTTTTTACCGCCAGGGCCTGCTGATGGCCGACTTTGAGGACGACTGTCCCTACAACGGCACCTTTAAGTCGTACTTTCCCACCTACAACGCCATGAGCGACCGGCAGCTGCGCGGCTACTTTACCTGGCGTGCCCAAGTGCGCCGCGGAACCGTCGAGGAAACGTCTACGTCCTTTGCCTTTCTGTATCTTTATGAGCTGATCTGCGGCATTGGCGTAGATAATCCACTCGATGGTTTTAACAAGATCAAGGCTTTTTGGGATGTCTATCGCGCCTTCGAGCCCGGCATCGACCGGTTTGCGCGCGTGTGGCTGCAAGATTACGCCGTGTTCCACGGGCTCGACCCCAAGCTGCTTCGCGACTCTAAAACCGTCATATTCGATAACGCCCTTATCGAGCTGCGGCGCGCGGCACGAGACCTTGTACCAGCACCGACGCCGTCTGACCCGGCACCCAAGCGTCGCAAAACCTCCGAGCCCACGCTCCCCCTTCCGCCCGATGAGGTGCGCGAGGAGCGACTCATGGCCGCCATCAACGCCCTCTCCACGTACAACCTAAGTAACTCGCGGCTCGACCGCAGCCACCACCGCGATCTGCGCCACGTGGCGTGCGCCGTGTATGTCCGCATGGCGCGCTACTATGACACGCACCGAAAGACCGGCATCGTGGCAAGTTTATTTGGGGAGGAGACGGCCATGCCCTACACCATGTTTGCCTCGGCCGTATTCTTTGCGCCCGAGCGCCACGAGGACTGCGAATACCGTCTGGACCCCATCCATATCTACCGTTGCCAAAACGGTTTTTGGGAATGCATGCGGATTCACGGTAGCAGGCAAAAGAGCAGCAAGCTCGGTGAAATGATGCGCGCCTGCGACCAACGCCTGCGCCTGGCGCTGGACCCCGCCCATCCCCTTAAGGAAGAAAAGGTCCCCAAATATCTGGCCAAGATTATCGATGACGAGATTGTGGCATGGCTTTCGTGGGACGCCGCACACCAGCCCGTCAAGATCGATATCGATTTGAGCCAGCTGGGGCACATTCGGAGCGCTGCCGCACAAACGCGCGAAGCGCTTTTGATCGACGAGGAACGCGAGGACGGCGCGTCCGCAGAAGCCGAGGCAGCGGACTCAGGGCAACCGGA
>CAJJZM010000010.1:0-29570 GCA_905197595.1 uncultured Collinsella sp. | reverse complement strand
GGCCCGTGGGTTATACCCTAAGAGCAAACCACCCTTTTTAAGGGTGGTTCTGATTTTTGGTTCGCGCCATGTGGGGGTGATGGCGACGTGCATTTTTGCGAGTATTCTGCAATCGAAGGCCCCTGCATACCGACCTCGGGCAAAAAATCGGGATTTCTCGATGTTTTCTACGAATGATGGGCGGGGTTATGGGCTGACAGCGTTTGATTTGCAGGGATATTTGCGCTCTTTGGCATTTATCGCGGCGCCCGAAGCCCTTGGTTATGTTGAATACTCCTAAAAATGCACGGCGCTTAGAGGGGGAGCTTCGCGAAAAAGGAAACCGCCCCGTCGAAGTATGCATTCGACGGGGCGGTTTATGCATTTGGCCGATTAAGGATGCGCTGCCAAACTACTAGAACTTGACGGTCGGGGCCTGGCGGGCTGCTTCGGCGGCCTCGAAGCCCTGGCGCTCCTTAAACTGGAAGATGCCGGCAAAGATGACAGCCGGGAACGTCTGAATGGCGTTGTTGTAGCTGAGCACGCAGTCGTTGTAGCTCTGGCGTGCATAGCTAATCTTGTTCTCGGTATCCTCGAGCGACGCCTGCAGCTGCGTAAAGTTGGTGTTTGCCTTAAGGTCGGGATAGGCCTCGGCTACGGCGAAGAGCTGGCGTAGCGCACCGGTCAGCACGTTGTCGGCCTCCATCTTGGCCTCGGGCGTGGTGGCCTTGACGGCGGTGTTACGCGCGCTGATCACGGCGGAGAGCGTCTCTTGCTCGTGCTTGGCGTAGCCCTTGACGGTCTCGACCAGGTTGGGGATCAGGTCGTTGCGGCGCTGCAGCTGCGTATCGATGTTCTGCCAGGCGTTATCGATGCGGTTACGCTTGGTGACCATGTTGTTGTAAATGCCGGCGATGGCGCAGACAATCACAATGACAACAACGATGCCGATGATGACGGTAATCATGATGTCTCCGTTTCGAATGGCCGCGGCGGCATGCGCCAGCTGCCGTTGGTATAACGCTACTAGTATACCCGCAACGTTTTGCCGTGCCGAACTTTCCGGTAAGCGTTATGTTTTCGGCGGGGTCGGCACCGGGGTAAAACGCGCGAGGTACAGGTGTAAGATATGCGACAGATTGACGAGTACTGTCTTTGCCCTGAGGATGGCGATACGGATGGACCTTCGCATCAAGAAAACCTATCGTGCCCTGTTCGATGCTTTCACCGAGCTTCTCGAGGAGCATCGTTTTGAGGACCTGACGGTTGCCATGCTGTGCGACCGCGCCATGATTCGCCGCACGACGTTCTACAAGCACTTTCGCGACAAGAACGATTACTTTGCCTTTTATATCGATGAGCTCATGTCCGGCTTGCCGCAAAAACAGCCCGATGAGGCCGGCACAGTGTCTGCCGAGGACGTGCGCGCGCTTCGGCACGCGATTTTGGACGATGCCATGGATTTGATTCTGGCGCACGAGCAACTCATGGATAACATTTTGGCAAGCAGCATGTCGGGCATGTTGACCAACGTTATTTGCGATCGTATTGCCCGCTCCATCCGCGAGCGTGTGATGAACGTGCTTGCCGAGGATGCCCTGGCCCCCGTGTCACTCGAGACGACGTCTGAGTTTGTCGCCGGCGGTATTATTCGACTTTTCACGATATGGTGGGAATCGGGCCACGATCTTGAGCGTCGACCCGAGATGGCCGACGTGGTCGATGCGCTGTTTGAGCGGACCATGACACCGGTGCATCACTAAAAGTGGCGGAGAGAGGGGGATTCGAACCCCCGGAACGCTCTCGCGCTCAACGGTTTTCAAGACCGCCGCATTCAACCGCTCTGCCATCTCTCCGTGAGTCGTAATGATAGCATCGTTTTGAATTTGCAACAGGGAAGGCGAACGATGACGATCACCGAAATCGACGAGAAGTTCATGCGCGAGGCGTTGGCGGAGGCGCGAGCCGCCGCTGCGGTGGGCGAGGTGCCCATCGGAGCCGTAGTGGTGCGCGACGGCGAGATCGTCGCGAGGGCGCACAATCGGCGCGAGCTCGACCAGGACCCTTCGGCTCATGCCGAGTTTGCGGCCCTGTGCGCTGCCGCTCGGTCGCTCGGTCGCTGGCGCCTTTCCGACTGTACGGTCTACGTGACGCTCGAGCCCTGCTGCATGTGTGCGGGGCTTATGGTTAACGCGCGCGTAGGACGCTGCGTGTATGGCGCGGCTGATGCCAAGGCGGGCGCTCTGGGTTCGCTGTATGACCTGAATGCCGATTCGCGCCTGAATCATCGGTTTAACGTGACCGCCGGCGTGCTGGCAGACGAGTGTCGTGAGGTGTTGAGCAGCTATTTTAGTAGGCTGCGTGGCACCGATGGTGCTGGCTGCGGTTGTGGGGCCGATCTTGAAGCACACGCCGCTCACGCCGCAGCACTTGCAGGTGCCGGTGAGGATACTGACACGGCGGTTGACTTTGGTCCTGCGTGCCGCCGGCCCCGCCGTGTGCTGCTGGCGATCGACTCCTTTAAGGGTAGCGTGTCGAGTGCGCGGGCAGAGGAGGCCGCTGCCGAAGGCGTGCGCCGCGTTTGGCCCGATGCCGAGGTGTGCACATTGCTGCTGGCAGATGGTGGCGAGGGGACGCTCGATGCCGTTGCCGCGTGCGGTGGTGAACTTGCGACCTGCGAGGTTGCGGGCCCCTTGGGCGATCGTGTGCCCGCACGGTTACTGGTTGACGGCGGGCGCGAGTCGGCTGTTATTGAGATGGCCGAGGCGGCGGGTATTGGGTATTCGCCCTGTACGGAGTCGGCGGCGTTGGCGGCTTCGACCTATGGCGTGGGCGAGCTCATGCTTCGCACAGTCCGTGCTGGGGCAAAGACTATCTATATTGGTCTGGGCGGCAGTGCCACCAACGACGGTGGCGCCGGCATGCTGCAGGCGCTGGGCGCGCGTGTGGTCGATGATCGGGGCTGCGATATCGCCCCCGGTCTTGCAGGCCTTGAGCAGGTGGCGAGCGTTGATTTGGCGCCAGCGCTTCAGGCTTTGGATGACGCTCGTATCGTTGTGCTTTCGGATGTCGAGAATCCGCTCGTGGGGCGTCGGGGCGCATTGGCGGTGTTTGGTGGGCAGAAAGGCTTGCCGACGGGTGACGCCGAGGCGCTGAGCAGGTGCGACAGTTGGATGGTCGGCTACGGTCGTCTGCTCGATACGGCAATTGTCGAGGCTCGGGCCCAGGGGCTGCTGCGCGTGCCCGAGGGTGCACGGACGTTCGGCTCGGTGCTCGGCGTGCCCGGTGCCGGTGCCGCCGGCGGCCTGGGCGCCGCGCTGCTGGCGCTCGGTGCCGAGTTGCGTTCGGGCGTGGAGACAGTGCTCGATCTCGTGGGGTTTGACGAGCGTGTACGCGATGTCGACCTGGTCATAACGGGCGAGGGCAATATGGACGAGCAATCCGCCGCCGGCAAGGCGCCGGTGGGCGTGGCCCGCCGTGCCAAGCGATATGGCAAGCCGGTTGTTGCCGTCGTGGGCGGTCGTGCCGACAACCTGGATGCGGTGTACGAGCAGGGCATCGACCTTGTCCTGCCGATCTGTCGCAAGCCCGTGGACCTGGAGCGGGCACTCGATCCGCAAGAAGCTGCAACCAACCTCATCTGCGCCGGCGAGTCTGCCGCGCGAGCCTACGACCTTGGCCGCCTCTAAAACCAATCCCTCCCCAATAACTTGCGGTGAAATACGGAGTGTTTTTGCCTTTAAGGCGCCAATTCAGTCCGTATTCCACCGCAACTGATGGGTGGGATGGGTTAGAGGCCCAGGTAGTTAGTCATGCCTTCGACGGCGAGCTTGGCGCCGGCTACGGCATGGACCACGGTGAGCGGGCCGTTGACCACGTCGCCGGCGGCAAAGACGCCCGGCACGGTGGTCATGCCGTGCTCATCGACCGAAAGAAGGCCGCGATGGTCGGTCTCCAGACCGCCCGTCGTAAGCACCAACTTGTCCTTAGGCACCTGCGAGGCCGCAATCACAACCGTGTCAGCGGGCACATGGTCAAGTTCTTCCTCGTAGCCCACCACGTTGTCGTCCTCGTCAAAGATAGCCGTCTCGAACACCGGACCGTTATCGTCGATGGCGCAGATCGCCTTGCCGCGCACGATCTCGGCACCGTCAAGCTCGGTCAGCTCCACCTCGTCATCGATGGCCGAGATATGGCGCGATCGGGCATACACGGTAACCTTGCGAGCACCTGAGCGCAGGGCCGTACGGGCAACATCCATGGCCACGTTGCCGGCGCCGATAACCGCCACGTTCTGACCGATCGCCACGCTCGTGGGATCGACCAGGTAATCGATACCAAACAGTACGTTGCCACGCGACTCGCCGGGAATACCCAGCTTGCGGGCACGCCAGGTACCGGTACCGACAAAGACCGCATCGTAACCGTCGCGCAGCAGGTCGTCGATATGCAGCGCGCCACCGATGGTGGTCGAGGGACGGACGCGCACGCCGAGCGAGCACATCACGTGACGATACTTTTGCACGAGAGCACGGGGCAGGCGAAACTCGGGGATGCCGTACTCCAGCACGCCGCCGATCTCGGGGCGCTGTTCAAACACCGTGACGGCACAGCCCAACTGGGCCATCTTAATGGCCACGGTAATGCCGGCAGGACCGGAACCGACCACGGCAACCTGCTTGCCGCACGACGGCGAGGGCTTCCACTCCTTGCGGTCCAAATATGCAGTCGAGATATAGTTCTCGATGCTCGAAAAATGCACCGGTGTGCCCTTACGGCCCTGGATGCACGCACCCTCACACTGGCCCGAATGGTTACAGATCATGGAACAGACCGCACTCATGGGATTGTTCTGGAACAGCAGCTCACCCGCCTCTTCCAGACGGCGTTGTTTGAACAGATCGATAACCTGCGGGATAGGCGTCTGAACCGGGCAGCCTTTAAGCTGACAGAACGCCTTTTTGCAACCTAGGCAACGATTCGCCTCTTCGACAATGTGGATAGCCACGCAACTCCCCTTTTTGATGTAATCCAATGAGGCGACGATAAAAAAACCCTTCACCGCCGCCCTCAATCAGGCAAACTCAATATGCTGCCACGGCAAAAGCCAATGCTATATCTCGCGATGCGAAACCCCGCAGTGAGCGGACATGCGCTCGAGTGTCGCCAGGCAGCTAGCCGCCGTCGCCGGCACGCTGTTCTCGACCACGCAAGGAATCCCCGGACAGGCGGCAGCCGCCCAGGCCACCGCGGGCTCAAAGTCATAGCGGCCCGTCTCGCCCACGCCGTGACACGCCAGGCGCGAACCCGTGCCGTCACACCAACCGGCTTCGTCCTCGTTGTCGACGACCTCAAAATCCTTGGCGTGCAGCACGCGAATCTTGCTGCCGCACAAGTAGAGCATACGCGCTGTGATTTCCTGCGCCTCGTTAACGACGCTGGGGTGCAGCAGCGACACCGGGTCGTAGATCACGCCGAGCGCTGGGCTCGAAACGCGCTCCAGCACCTCACGGCAGCGATCCGGCGTGTTGACCGTCTCGTTCCAGCCGGGCTCAATCAGTATTTGCCCACCAACGGCCTCGGCGCGCTCGCAGACACGTGCGAGTCCGTCCATAAACGCATCGAGTGCCTCGTCGGTCATACGGTCGTCAGCAACGCGGTTCTGCGCATTGGGACGACCGGTCTCGGTGCCAACCGGGCAGCCGCCGAGCATCTGGGCAAAGTTCAAGCATGCCTCGTACTCGGCAAAGTTATCCATGAGCTGTTGTCGATCGGGCGTCGCCAGATTCTTATAGCAGCCGAGCACGGCAACCGAAACGTCCGCCTCATCGAGCACCTCGCGCAGATGGTCGGCAAGCTCGCGGGTCAGGCCTCCCCGATCGATCCCCATCGATGCGTAGAGCACCTTGCTCGGCAGCTGAATGCACGAAAAGCCCAGCTCTCCCGCCATGCGAATGCGCTCCTCGACGGTCCCCTGCGGAAGGTCGTGCAGGCGTATGCCCGGAGTAATGGCCCCCACGCTATTCACGCCCCTTTTGAGCGTTGATGCCCGGGGTGTATCCGCCAAACGGATCGTCGATGGAGCACACGCCCGAGGGGGCGAGCGGATCGCGCCTACCGGCTAGCTTGTCGTGATGCATAGTCTCGATATAGGCAAGCACCAGCGGCGCCACGCCCTTTGCATCATTTTTGACCACAGGCTCGCTCATGTAATACTCAAACGTGCCCTCGCGGTGCGCGGCGTTGCCAAGACCCGCCACCAGGCAGATGTTGTCGAGCGCCAGCTGCCCGTCGCGCTCGGACAGGCACGTGTCGCAGATGCCGTCAAACGCACGGCGGCCGTACTGGTAGTAGCGCTCGCCCAGCACGCCCAGGCGCACGCCCTTCATGATGGCATTGGCAAAAATCGCGCTGCCCGACTCCTCCAGATAGTTGGGGGCGATATTGGGCAGGTTGATGACCTGATGCCACATGCCAGTCTTCTCGTCCTGATACGGCAGCATAGCGTCGATCAGGTCGTGGAACATCTTACGGATCTCGTCCTTCTCGGCCGACATCGAAGGCGGCATGAGCTCCCAGGTATCGATGAGCGCCATGGCAAACCAGCCCTCGGCGCGCAGCCAGAAGTTGGCCGAAAGACCGGTAACGGGATCGCACCAGAACTGCTTGCGACTCGCGTCGTAGGCGTGATAGTACAGGCCGTTGAGAGGGTTGCGCATCAGATCGTGCACCACTTGGAACATATGGAAGCTATCCGAGCAGGCACGGCGGTTGTGGAAGCTCAGCTCGTACTGCATGTAGAACGGCTGAGCCATGTACATGCCATCGAGCCAGATCTGGTTGGGATAGACGGCCTTGTGCCAAAACACGCCCTCTTTGGTACGCGGCTGGGTCTCGAGCTGACGATAGATGGTATCCATGGCGGCACGGTACTTGGGCTTGCCCACCAGGTCATAGAGCTTGTAGAGGGTTTTGCCCGCGTTGACGTTGTCGAGGTTGTACTCCTGGGGATCGTAATGCTTGACGGTGCCGTCATCCTGGACAAAGAAGTCGATATAGTCGTCGGCGAAGGTCAGGTAACGCTGCTCGCCGGTGATCTCGTACAGCTCGATGAGTGCCTTGATCATGCAGCCGTCAATGTAATTCCAGGTGTTCTCCTTGCCGGCGCGAAGCTTTTCGATGTTCCAGGCCGGCGCCTGCGGCGTAGAGGTCTCGATCAACTGCTCGATATAACGGTCCAGAATCTGATTGCAACCCATTGCTGTCCCCTCTGACGTTTTTGATGGGTGAACGTTAACCCTAGTGTAACGCGAAGGGGATTATAGGGTGAACGTTAACCCTATAATCCCCGCAAACGGCATCCTTTTAGCGGCAAACGGCGGTGAGAGCCGCGGCGATGCGATGCGCCAGGCGCTCGTAGCCGGCAGGGCTGTAATGCAGACCGTCCGGCATGTAGAGCTCGCGGTGCTCCGGCAAAAACGGGCTGATGCCGCTTTGCGCATACAGGTCGATCACCGGCACCGAGTAGCGATCGCAAACCTCCAGCATCGCGCGCACATAGGCGTCTTGCGTCAGGCCCAGATGGTTGGCCTCGTTGCTTGCCGGGATATCCTTCTCGTGCTTACCACTTGTCTTGCACGGCGTCATAAACACCAGCTTTGCCTGAGGCGAGCGCGCCGTGATGGTGCGGATAAGGTAGTCGAGCGCGCCATAGAACTCGTGCACGTCGGTGCTGCCCGGCTCTCCCAGCGGCACGTTACGGCTAAAGTCGTTAACGCCGCCAAAGACGATGCAGATGTCTGCCGCGTGATCGATGCCGTCCAAACGCTCAACAAACGAATCGGTACGGTCGGCCTTGACGGCAATACGCGAACCCTTAATGCCAAAATTCTCGACCGTAGCGCCGCCCAGCAGCGCACCCAGGTGCGAGGTCCAGGAGATATTGTTGCCTCCCCCGCCGCATCCGTTATCGCCCCAGGTGGTCGAATCGCCAAAGCAGCAGATGGTCGATTCACTCAAGTTTTTCGTTTCCATATTCTTCTCCTCACCCGCACACCGGCGGTCATACAGGTACATACCGTTCATTCGCAACATGCCGAGGGGCTATGCATGGGCGCATTCCGCAACTTGCGAATCGAGCCATTCGATATCCTCGGCAAGATGCGCCACGCCAAGATGGTGTCCACCCGGGCAGACCTCGTGCAGAAGGTTTTCGTCCTTGCCCAGCAGCGCGTAGGCGTCGCGAACGATATCGAGCTGCTCGTCTACGTTCGCAAGCCCGCGGGCGCCGTTGAGATGGTCTTTCTCGCAGCTCTGAACCAAGAGCGGCCGTGGCGCGACAAGCGATGCAATGTCGCCCATATCGAGCAGACGCCAGAGTCCAGGCGTGTAATTGCAGCTGCAATTGCCGTTGAGGTGCAGTAGCGAATCATCAACGCCGTACAGATAGCCCGAGACAAACGCCTTGCGCACGCGCGGGTCGAGCGCGGCCAGGTACAACGTCATGTAACCGCCGCCCGAAAAACCAAAGCAGCCCAGATCGTCCATGGCAATGTCACCGCGTGTCTCCAAGTAATCAATCAAGCGCATGTTGTCCCAGGCGTTGAGGCCCGCGACCGTAAGACCCAGCGGCTCGGCCATACGTGCTTGATTCAGACACGTACCGCGCAGGTAGCTGTTCTCGTCGTCGCCCTGACCCTTCCAGTCACGACGGTATCCCCAACCACGCGCATCGGGGCAGACGGTCACGTAACCCATGCGCGCCAAACGCAGACCGTAGTCGTAATTGAACTTACGCACGGCATCGTCGACCGCCGGCACGCCCGCAACGCCGGCTATGCTTGCAGCACCCGCCCCCTGGTGACCATGCGGGCAGATATAGCAGCGCTTGAGTCCCCGCTCGTCAAGCTTGGGGCGGGACGGCTCCAACAGGTAAAACGGCATCCACACATCGTGCTCAACCTGCAACACCGCATGAGTACGCACGATGCTGCCGGCAACCCGCACGCGATTGAGCTCACGAATCTCAATCGGGGCGCGGTCCATAAGCGAAAGACCCAAAATATCGTACAGACGAGTCCTGGTCGCAGCCTTCCATGCCTCAAAGTCTATGGGAGTCTTGCCCGTAAATGCGGCCGAGCGCCCCTCGCGCTTCAGTCGGGCGCGCAGCGCAGGTTCGTCCTCGTAGTACGTCTCGATGTGCACGGTGCGGCCATTGGCAGATAGCCCGGCCGTCTCTACCGCATCACCGTCGCCGCCCTCGGGATCCCAACCATCCGTGCCGGCAAGCACTCGGTCACGCGCATAGCGTTCGGAATCCTGACCGGTCAGGCAATGCGCCCACGGCACCCAAGCGGCAGTATCACCCGCCGGGCCAAACAGGGCACCGCCGGCATACAGGGTGCCGTCATGTGCCGCTGGCTTATTCCAATCCCACCAACCCTCGAGTGAAATATGGGGGCCCAGCCAGCATTCGAGCAAAACGGTCTGGGCCCACTCGCGCCATGGACGACCCAGATAGACCGATCCGGGGGCAATGCCCTCATCGGCTGTAAACGAACAGCCATGAAACACAAATCCGTACGGCTCGCCCTGAGGCGTGGAGGCTGCCGTTACATACCCGTTGACATCCATATCGCGGTTGAGCGAGCGAATCTCACACCCCTCAAAGTAGGCACGCGCGCCGCCAAAGATAAAGTCGACATCGCCCTCGATCCGGCAACGTCGAAAATACTGCCGCCCCACGCGGCGCGGGGCGAACTGCTTGGGGCCTATAAAGCCGCCCGGCTTGGCCTCGCGCGGCGGCAGCGGCCCCAAAAAGAGCGTGTCCTGGTGTCCCTTAATGCAGCAGGCATCGACAACCAGGCGGTCACCATCGGCATACAGGGCAATCGCCTGGCCGACCTCGCGCCCATCACCGGCGTTGTTTTCGATTGTTAGACCCGCAAGCGTCACGCCGTCGGCATCGACCAGCACCGTGTACGTACGGAAGGTGCCGAGTCTTCCATCCTGGCCGCTACCATCTTCCGAAGGCATCTTGGCACCCAGGCCTCCCACGATACGCACGCTGTCGGCCGTCTCGCCCTCGAGCGTCACATGCGGACGACGAATTTCGACCTGCTCGCGATACTCGCCCGGCGCCACCAGCACACGCACCGGCACGGTCGTATCGGACACGCACCGCTCCGCCGCCTCGAGCGCCGCCGAAATGCTGCGATACGCGCCTTCGCGTTCGAGCGATACCTCAAAGAGCTGCTCTTTACCACTCATCTGTCATTACGCTTTCTGTCACAGAACACCCACCATGCAATGCCGGCACCTATAGATTGCGTGCGACAGCCGGGCAGACCCGACCGTCGCACGCCTCAACATGCCGTATTCACTTGTGCAGGAGCACTACCCTACGGGCGGATAACCTTGTCGACGTTTTGCAGCTGCAGCTCGTCGCCATCCTGACCCTCGATGCGCACGTTCTGCAGGTCGAGGACTTTCACGTTCTGCGCGATGATACCCTGGCGCACCATGGGCTCCACGCCGCAGGCCATGGCCGGCACAAAGGGCTCGGCATCGGCGGCAAAGGTCACATGGACATCCTGGAACGTCAGGCGCGTCACCTTGCTCTCGGGAAGGCCCGTGATATAGGCCGCGGCCGCATGGCAGTTGGTGGCCTCGATATCGCAAAACGTCGTGGCGCCAAAGCCGGGCGTACGGTCGTCGACGGGCAGCGCCTCGCGAGACTGCACGTAGTCGGTCTTGCCGTCCTTGTCGCAGAAGTAGAACGAGTTGACCACGAAGGGCGTGAGCACCTTATCCATGCGAATGTGCTCGAAGGTGATGCCCTCGTTGACGGCGTCCTTGCCGCGTCCGCGGCGTGTCTTGACGCGCAGGCCGCGGTCGGTGCGCTCAAAGAGGCACTTGCTCACGGTGAGGTCCTTGATGCCGCCGGCGGCCTCGGATCCCAGCACCACGGCGCCGTGGCCGTCGTGCATGTAGCAGTGCGAGATCAGCACGTCGTGCGTGGCGGGACGGAGCTCGGGTTCAATGCCCAGTTTGCCGCTCTTGATGGCGATGCAGTCGTCGCCCACCGAGAACTGACAGCCAAGGATGCGGACAAAACCGCAGCTCTCGGGATCGAAACCGTCGGTGTTGTGGGAGTTCTTGGGACCCTCGATGGACAGGCACAGGGCATCGACGTGCTCGCACAGAATGGGATGGATATTCCACGCCGGGCTGTTGCGCACGGTAAAGCCGGCAAGACTCACGTTTTCGCACTCGGACAGGAAGATCATGCGCGGGCGGGCGATCTCGCGGCCCTCCTCGGGACGGAAGATGTTCTTAAAGTCCTTGTTCCACCAGTTGTCCTCGGCAAAATCGGTCTGGCCGTCGATGGCGCCGCGGCCATAGATGCACACGTCGTGCACGCTCAGGCCCGTAAAGGTCGAACAGTAGGTCGAGAAGCTCTCGCCCTCCCAACGGCCCAGGGGCAGCATATCGGTGCCGGCGTACCCAGCCCCCTCGTCACCCGTGACCGTGCCCGGAATGTAGGCAAGCGCGGCGCGGTCGTGGCGGGCCAGCAGCACCGCGCCCTCGGCAAGCTCGATGTTGATATTGCTCTTAAGGAAGAGGGACTTGATGCGGTAGTTGCCGGCGGGGATCAGCACGCGCCCGCCCTTGGGGCAGGCCATGATGGCAGCCTGAATGTTGGTGGTGTCATCGTGCTCGGCATCGCCCTTGGCTCCGCAGTCGCGAACGTTGATGGTAAAGGGCTCCGCCGGCGTGGTGACGCCTACGCTCAACTCGCGCTCGCCGCAGACAAAGCGGATCAGGTTGCGCTTGCCGGGAGTCAGGCCATCGACATAGGTCTCGACCGTATTCGTGGTACCGGCGGGCTCATCGTTGACAAAGATCTCCCACGTATCGGCACAGGTAAAGTAGCCGCCATCGTCGAGCTCGATAACGGCCGCGCGGGCATTGCGCCAGATAACGTTCGTCTCCATGGGTCTCTCCCTCAAATGTAATCAGAAGTTCATACTAGTCGTTTTTAAAAAAGGGCCGTACCCGCCGGTGGATCTCCGGTGGCACGGCCCTGTGGTTTGGACGATGCGCCTGCCCTACTCGGCGGGAATTACGCTGCCGTCCTGGAAGCCAACATTGTTGTGGGCGAAGCAGTCCTCGTACTTAAAGCCGGAGAGCTCCTCGCAAAGCGCCTTGACCTCGGGCTTGACGTCGGCCATCTTGCCACCCTCCTTGACACGGTGGATCTCGTCGCAAAGGATGTCGCACTGCTCCTTGTCAATCTTGATGCCGCGGGCAAGGACGGCCGCGAGCAGGAAGAAGCCAGCGCAGCCGATGAGCATGTAGCCGCAAATGTACAGAGGCACGGTGGCGGGCTGGGTCACGGCGTCGCTGTTGCCGGCGGTCTGAATGAAGCCGGAGGCAGCAAGGACGATAGCCCATACGTTGACGGCAACAGCCTGGGCGATCTGCTGGCAGAGCTGCTGTGCGGAGCTGTAGATGCCCTCGCGACGACGCAGGGTGATGAGCTCATCGACATCGGGGATGTAGTTGAGCAGAACATCGGGCAGATACTGGAAGCCAACGTAGAAGAACTTCCAGATGGCGAAGATGATGGGGTAGGCGATCATGGCGATGGCGACCGTGGAGGTGCCGTTGATCTGACCAAAGGCGAAGTAGTTGTAGGCGATGATGCACGCGGCGCAACCGACGTTTGCCAGGTACCAAGACTTGTGGAAGCCCTTCTTGGCCATGAGGGCGACCCAGATGGCGGTGCAGACGATAGCGACGACCTTGCCGGGCATCTCCATCACGGACTCGTAGGACTTAGGAATCTGCAGACAGTAGACGATGAAGAAGGACAGGCACGCAGACCAGCAGGCAGCGGCGAGCTTCGTGGAGACCTGCGCATACAGGACCTTGCGGAAGGACTTGTTGCGGAAGGTAGAGATAACGTCGATGAAAAACTTCTTGATACCCTCGCCGACGCTCTCGATCTTCTCCTGAGCGACCTCCTCGGGGGTGTGCTCCCACGTGGACAGGTACACGCAGAGCAGCGAGATTGCCATGACCGAAGCGTTAATCGTAGCAATAATGAAGTAGCTGAACGGGTTGGTCTCGCCGAAGGTGCCAAAGCCAAAGCCGACGAGTGCTGCCATCAGGAAGCCGGCGGCGTTACCAAAGAGGTGCTTGTAGCCGGTGAGGTACGTACGCTCCTTGAAGTCATCGGTCATCTCGATGGTAAGCGGCGACAGGTTGGCGGTGCAGAACGTGTACGCGACGTTGTAGATCAGGTACAACACAAAGTAGTACGGGAAACCAAACGGCGTAGCCACAAAGATGAGCGGCTCGGCGACCATCATCGGGATAGCCAGCAAGATCCAGAAACGGCGGCGGCCAAAGATGCGGCCGATCTTGGTAGCGTAGAAGTTATCGGCCACAAAGCCCATGAGCGGGCACAGAATGGCGTTGAGATAGATGGCGAACGAGCTGATCAGCGCAGCCTCGCCTGCGGACAGACCGCACTCCGTGGACAGGAACAGCACCATGTAGCTGTGCGTAAAGCTCAGGGCACCGGAGTTGAGCATGCCGCCCATACCAAAGCCCAAGCGCGTCCAGAATGTGATCTTGCGCTTTTTACCGATCTTGTTAGTCATCGAGCTCCCTCTCTTTTCTCGATTGTCTTGTAACAAGACATTGGAGTCCATACCGATGTCTGTCTGCATATCGCCCACTCGTAGGGTGAACGTTTAGCTAGATTATGCGCGATTGCATATGATAGGTGAACGTTCACTTGTATATTATCCTTGAACGGTCGTTTTTTGCCGTTAAACGGATATCTGACTTGAAAAAAATCACGATTACATGGGTATTGAGTGGGTTTAAATTTGAGGTCGATTAGGTGAACGTTTATTGTTTTCGCCGCTCCCGTACCCTCAGGAAGACACGCCCGAACAGACAGAACAAACATGGCCCCGCCGGGAACACTCCCGACGGGGCCATGGTCAATAGCGCCCTATGCGAACCCATTTACCGCTACAGGCAGACGCCATCCTTCCAAATGCTGATCTCGTGGCAGCCGCGACGCTCGGCACTCGTAAGCTTGCCGCTCGCCGTGTCCAGCACCATCTGATACAGGTCGTCGGCAGCCTCATCGAGCGTGCGCTCGCCCGTAGCCACCACGCCGGCGTTAAAGTCCATCCAGTTGGCCTTGTGGTCGCACAGACGCTGGTTGGTGAACACCTTGAGCGTAGGCGCCGGTGCGCCAAACGGCGTGCCGCGGCCGGTCGAGAACAGGATTACGTGGCAGCCGGCAGCCGTCAGGGCCGTGGTGGATACCATGTCGTTGCCCGGACCGCACAGCATGTTCAGGCCATGCTTGGTAGCCTGACCGGCATACGGCAGCACGTCGACGATGGGGGCAGATCCGCCCTTTTGCACGCAGCCGCAGCTCTTGTCCTCGAGCGTGGTAATGCCGCCGTCCTTGTTGCCGGGGCTCGGGTTCTCATAGACGACCTCGCCGTGGCTGATAAAGTAGTCCTTAAAGCCGTTGAGCATGTCGGAGGCGGCATTGAAGACGTCCTGGCTCTCACAGCGATCGAGCAGAATGCTCTCCGCGCCAAACATCTCGGGAACCTCGGTGAACACCGACGTGCCGCCGCGGGCGACAACCATATCGCTCACGCGACCGATCGTGGGGTTGGCGGTAATGCCCGAAAGACCGTCAGAGCCGCCGCACTTAAGGCCAATGACCAGCTCGGAGGCAGGAATGGGCTCACGCTTGGCCTGCTTGGCCAGGTCGGCAAGCTCGGACAGGATCTTGTGACCCTCGACCTGCTCGTCGGCTACATCCTGGCAGGCGAGGAATCGAACGCGCTCGCGATCGAAGTCACCGAGCTCGTCGAGTACCTGCTGGTGCGTGCAGTTTTCGCAACCGAGGGACAGGAACAGCACACCCGCAGCGTTTGCGTGACGCGAGAGCGCCACCAGCAGACGGCGCGTCTGGGCATGGTCGGCACCGGTCTGCGAGCAGCCAAAGGGATGCGGGAAGTAGTAAACGCCCTCCAGCGAGCCCTCGACCAGATCCTGAGCCTGCTCGCACATGGCACGTGCGACCTCGTTGACGCAGCCGACCGTGGGGATGATCCACAGCTCGTTGCGCGTGGCGGCGCGGCCATCGGCGCGACGGAAGCCCATAAAGGTCTCGGGCTCAACCGGCTCAACGACCGGATGCGTCGGGTTGTAAGCGTACTCGACCTCGCCCGAAAGGTTGGTCTTGACGTTATGCGTATGAAGCCACTGACCGGGCTGGATGTCGCCCGTCACGTGACCGATAGGAAGACCGTACTTGACGACGTCCTCCCCCGCCGCAATGGCACGCACGGCCATCTTGTGGCCCTGCGGAATATCCTCCGCGGCAACGACCTCGCCCACCCCGGGAACCGCGACGGCGGTGCCCTTGGCAAGCGGCGACAGCGCGACGATCACGTTGTCGGCCGGATTGATCTGGATAGTATTCATTACAAAGAGTCCTAACCCTACAGGTTGAGCAGAAGTCAGCGGGCGCCCGCCAGTTGCCCGGCGGGCGCACAGAAGGATTTAGGCCTGGGCGTTGGCAAATGCCTGCTTGGCGCCCTCGGCGCGCACAACGGCAAGCGCGTTGACGACAAACTCCTCAAGGCCGGCGATCTGCGTAAGGTCCTCGCCCCACATCTGCTCGTTGCTGAGCACGTCGTGCACCAGCTCGGCATCGTCTGCACCGGCGTGGGCGGCGTAGAAATCGAGCACGAAGGCATCGTCCTGAGCGGTGTACTCGGTGCCGTCGGCGCGGCGCAGGTGCAGGCCATCGCCCTCGCGAGCAACGAGCTCCTGCGTATAGAAGGCAATGAGCGTAGCGAGGCTCGTCGCCAGGCACTTGGGCAGGTTGCCGGTCTCGGCAACATAGTCCTTGAGCGTGGGCAGGTCGCGAGCACGCCATTTGGCGGTTGAGTTGAGGCAAATGGAGAGCAGCGCGTGGTCGATAAACGGGTTGTCGAAGCGGTTCTCGACGGCGGCGGCAAAGGCCTTGCAGTCCTCGACATCAAGATCGGCGGCAAGCGTCGGGATGACCTCGTCGTAGAGCATGGTGTTCATGAAGCCGCGAACGGTCTCGTCATGCATGCAATCGCGCACGATGTCAAAGCCGGCAACCCAGGAACCCGGAACAAAGGCAGTGTGGGCGCCGTTGAGGATGCGGACCTTGCGCTTCTTGTACGGGGTGACATCGGGGGTCACAAAGACGCCCGGCAGGCCGGCCTTCACGAAGGGCAGACGCTCCTTGAGCGACTCATCGCCCTGGATACCCCACATCTGGAAGGGCTCGCGCACGGCCAGGAAAGGATCCTCGTAGCCCAGGCGCTCGGCCACGGCAGCGGCCTCCTTGGGGTCGCGGATGCGGCCGGGGACGATAGTGTCGACGAGCGTGGTGCAGACGGTGCAGTCGTTGGCCATCCACTGCGCAAACTCGTCCTCCCAGCCCCAGTCGCTCACGTACTGGTTCATGATGCGCAGCAGCTCCTCGCCGTTGTGATCGATGAGCTCACAGGCGAGCACGATGACGCCCGGCTTGCCGGCGGACCAGCGGGTGTGGAGCACCTGGGCAAGCTTGGCGGGGAAGCTCGCGGGCGGCATGTCGTCGGCCTTGCAGGACGGATCGTAGGCGATACCGGCCTCGGTGGTGTTGGAGACGATAATCTCCAAATCGTCGGAGACGGCGACCTCCATCATGGCGCGGTAGTCGTCCTCGCGATACGGATTGAGGCAGCGACTGCAGGCGCTGATCACACGGGACTCGTCGACCGTGTTGCCGTTCTCCTTGCCGCGCACCAGCACGGTGTACAGGTCATCCTGAGCGTTAATGCCGTCGGCAAAGCCAAAGGCACCGCTGATGGGCTGGACCATGACGACTTTACCGTTCCAGCCGGTTGCCTCGTTGCCCATGTCAAAGAAGCGGTCGACAAAGGCGCGCAGGAAATTGCCCTCGCCAAACTGCAAAACCTTCTCGGGCGCGTCCTTGGGCAGCAGGTAGCCCTTGTAGCCGATCTTCTCGAGCGTCTCGTAGCTGATGTTCTCCATCTATGTCTCTCCTTAGATAGCCGTTAGCGTGCAGGCAAAACGGGGGCGCCGCGTGTGGCAACGGCGCTCCCGAGTTCGGTGTGATTCGATGCTGGTTTAAGCCTCGACGGTATCCAGGTCAAAGCCAAAGTAGCGGACCGCGTTGTTGTAGCTGATGTCGCGCACGATGGCTCCCAGCAGCTCCATGTCGGCCGGATACTTGCCCTGCTCGACCCACTCGCCGATCACGCCGCACAGCACGCGACGGAAGTACTCGTGACGCGGGTAGGACAGGAAGGAGCGGGAATCGGTAAGCATGCCCACAAAGTTGCCCAGCACGCCCTCGTTAGCCAGAGCCGTGAGCTGCTCGCGCATACCGATCTCGTTGTCGTTGAACCACCAGGCAGAGCCGTTCTGAATCTTACCGGCGGTCGGAGCCTCCTGGAAGCAGCCCATCACGGTATCGATCATGGTGTTGTCGATGGGGTTCAGGCTGTACAGAATGGTCTTGGGCAGACCCGTGGCCTCCTGGATGGAGTTGAGGAAATCGGCCAGCTGGTCGGACGGCGTGTAGTTGGAGATGCAGTCGTAGCCGGTATCGGGACCGAGCTTGGCGAACATAGCGCGGTTGTTGTCACGCTTGCAGCCAAAGTGCAGCTGCATGGCCCAGCCAAGGCGGACATACTCGCCGGCGACGAACCGCATAAAGGCCGTCTTGTACTTGAGGACCTCGTCCTCGGTAAGCGGCTCGGCGGCAAGGCCCTTGGCAAAGATAGTCTCGATCTCGTCGGCGGTAGCCGGAACGTACATAACGTAGTCGAGCGCGTGGTCGGAAGCGCGGCAGCCCAGCTCGTGGGCAACGTCGTAGCGCTTGGAGATGGCGGCCTTCATGCCCTCGAAGTCGCTGATCTCAATGCCGGCAACCTCGGAGAGATGCTTGCAGTAGTCGGCGAACTCCTGGCCACGCTCGATGCGCAGGGCGGCATCGGGGCGCATGGCGGGAACGACTTGAACGTCAAAACTGTCGTCGGCGGCAATCTTCTTGTGCCACTCAAAGCTGTCGGCGGGGTCGTCGGTAGTGCAGATCATGCGGACGTTGGACTGTTTGATGAGGTTGCGGCAGGTAAAGCTGGCCTCAGCGAGCTTGGCGTTGGCAAGGTCCCAGACCTCCTGAGCGGTTTTGCCGTTCAGGACGCCCTCGTAGCCAAAGTAACGCTTAAGCTCCAGGTGGCTCCACTCAAAGACGGGGTTGCCCACGCAACGGCCCAGGGTCTCGGCCCACTTCTGGAACTTCTCGCGAGCAGGGGCATCGCCGGTAATGAAGCGCTCGTCGACGCCGTTGGCACGCATCAGGCGCCACTTGTAGTGGTCACCGCCCAGCCAAACCTCGGTGATGTTCTCAAAACGCTTGTCGTCCCAGATCTCCTTGGGAGAAATGTGGCAGTGGTAGTCAACGATGGGCATGCCCTCGGCAAAGTTGTGGAACAGCTCCTCACCGGTTTCGGTGCTCAGCAGGAAATCCTGATCGTCCATGAAGTTTTTCATCAAACAACCCCTTTGTTGGCGGAGCGGGCGCACGATGCGCTCGTTATCCTCTAGGTGAACGTTCACTATACTAATTCATTGCGACTTAAAAGGTGAACGTTCACCTAACCACCATGGGGTGAACGGTTGATTTTGCCCGTTCAACGGTTACTGGAGCCGTGACTTGTATGTATTGCGAATTGGCAGGCGTCCCCGAATACCGAACTTGAGCGCTTTGGCCAGGTGGGTCATGTTCCGCCGTGCATTTTTGGGAGTATTCAGCATCGGAGCGCACCGCGCACCGTCTTCGAAGCCCTATCTGATGCTCATATTGCGCCCAATCGGCATAAATAAGTGCCCCCGATGGCGAATTACGCCATCGGGGGCACTTAAAACAGTCGTCCTAGCCTCTTTCGGGACACGCCATTGCTGAATACTCCAAAAAATGAACGTCGCGAGAGGGGGTACCTGACCAAACGGCTAAATTCCCGCAAGCTCGCAGTAGCGGTCGACGTTGCTGGCAAACACCATCTCCACAGCACCCTTCTGCACGGGCTCCGCCGGAGTTTTACCCCACAGCAGATACTCGCCCAAGGTCTTGGCGCCACGGTAAGCCAGGCTCACCGGGTCCTTATAGACAATATTGGTAAAGATGCCACGGCGCAAGGCCAAGGCGCTCTCGGGGAACAGGTCGTTGCCGATTACCATGACCTTGCCGGCCTTGCCGCTTGAAACAAGCGCGTCGGCGACCACCTCGGAACCAACGGCAAAAACGCTACAGATGAGCTCGGGAGCATCCGGCGCACTCAAGCGCTGCTCAAGCTCGCGCTCGAGCTGTTTGACTTGCGCATGGGCGCCGGCAAGGTCCTCAACCTGCCATGGAATATCGTGTTCGCGCAGGTAATTATGAAAGGCGCGGGCGGTCAGGTAGTGTGAATCGGTATAGGGGTCGCCCGCCAACAGGAGCACGCGGGCGTCAGCCCCAGAAGCGTGGACCAGATTTGCCGCCTGCTCTGCCATAAGACTGCCCGCCGCGGAATAGTCCGCCAGACTGGCACCCAGGCGATCGAGGTGCGGGCGGTCGCCGTCTACGAGCTCGATTGTCACGCCCGCCTCGGCAATCTGCCTCAAGAGTTCGGTCGCGCGATCATCGCCCGGAACATAGGCAAGCAGGCCATCAATCTTCTCCCCTATCTGCAGACGCTCATCAATCTGCTCGAGCGCATCGGCGTAGCCGCCCACGCCAAATTCAACGCGCTCAACCGTAATGCCCTGATCGATGACCTCCTGCTCAAAGCGGTTGCAGCCTTCCCAAAGGTAACGGAAAAAGTACGCCCCCTCGCGCGATGCGCGGGGCAGGCAAAACACCAAGTTGATATCCTTGCGGCGCAGGCTCGAAGCACTTGTGTTGCGATGGTAGCCCATGGCCTCGGCCTTAGCATTCACCTTGGAGCGCACGGATTCGCTCACGCCGGCCTTACCCGTCAGGGCCTTGTGCACGGTATTGATGGAAACGCCAAGCTCGGCGGCTATGTCCTTCATGGTTACGCGAGCGCTCATGGGGTTACTCCGTTATAGATAAGTTGCCAATTAACAGTACAGGTAACGATACCCCAAAATCACTCTTCAACTCGCCGCGCTCGCCCCCAAATGTGCAAAGCGCCCCGCAAACGGATGCTCGCGAGGCGCTTGGATGACGGACCTTACTTGATACCGCGGCCCAAGTCTTCGGCAATTTTGTCCACGCCCTTAAGTGCGGCGCAGGTTTTTTTGTTGGAACAATGTCCCGTGCAAACGCCGCCCTGAGCGCAGTCGGCGCAGGTGCCCTTGCGATAAATGCGCACGCACACGGCGACAAACGCAATGCCGATAACAGCCAGTACAACAATATCGATAGGTGCCATAGCAAGCCTCCTCTAGTTAACCACCACTTACTTTACCCCATTCTCCACCTGCCAAAAAGGGACAGGTTTATTTTGGTCGGTTTTATCTGCGGAAACGCCACATCTCCCTCACCAAAAAGCCCGAGTGTCGCTGGGACACCCGGGCTCGTGGAAAGGGGCTGATCCTTATTCGGACTTAAGCGGAAACTGCAGCGGAAGCGGTGTTGGTCTCGTCCTCGTCGGTCCAAGCGTGCTTGGGCATGGGACGGAAGATCTGGAAGAGCATCGCAACCAGCAGAACGATGGCTACAACCGTCCAAATACCAAACTGGCCAAGGACAAGCAGGTTGTAGAACTGGTTGATGAACAGGGCGATCACCCAAGCGAAGGCGCACTCGTAGCCGATGGCAATCGCGGTCCACTTGCCGGAGTCCATCTGGTTGCGGATAGTGCCCATGGCGGCAAAGCACGGGGCGCACAGCAGGTTGAATGCGCCAAAGGCAACGCAAGCGCCCATAGTCGGGAACATGCCGGCAAACGCGGTCCACAGGTTCGGGTCGGTCTCGGCGGCGTCGGCAACGGACAGCAGCGAGCCGGCGGTGGCGACGACGTTCTCCTTGGCGACAAGTCCAGAGACAGTCAGCGCAGTTGCCTGCCAGGTGCTAAAGCCGAGCGGGGCGAAAATCCAGGCGACCAGGTTGCCCAGCATGGCGAGCACGGAGTAGTCCATAAACTCCTCGGGGATGCCGTCCATCGCAGGCAGGAAGCCAAAGGAACCGTTGTAGCTACCAAAGTTGGAGAGGAACCAAACCACGACGGTAGAGGCGAAGATGACCGTGCCGGCCTTCTTGATAAAGGCCCAGCAGCGCTCCCACACGTGCAGCGCCCAAGAGCGGATCGCCGGGAAGTGGTAGGCGGGAAGCTCCATAACGAACGGCGTCGGGCGGCCGGCGAAGAGCCTGGTCTTCTTGAGCATGAGGCCCGAAGCGATGACGGCAAAGACGCCCAGGAAGTAGAAGAGCGGGCTGATCCACGCGGCGGTGGTGGAAGAATCGCCGATGATGGAACCCATGAGCAGGGCGATGATCGGCAGCTTAGCGCCACAGGGAATAAACGTGGTGGTCATGACCGTCATGCGGCGGTCCTTCTCGTTCTCGATGGTCTTGGTGGCCATGACGCCGGGGACGCCGCAGCCCGAGGATACGAGCATGGGGATGAACGACTTACCGGACAGGCCAAAGCGGCGGAACACGCGGTCCATGATGAAGGCGACGCGGGCCATGTAGCCGCAGTCCTCCAGGAAGGACAGCATGACGAACAGCAGGAACATCTGCGGCACAAAGCCGAAGATGGCGCCCAGGCCGCCGACAATGCCATCGCAGACCAGCGAATCGACCAGGCCCCCGTCCTCGGTGCCGCCCGCCACAAGGGCATCGTGCACCACGGTGGTAATACCCGGAACATAGGGGCCGTACTGTGCCGGGTCGACCGAGTCGGCGGCGTCACCCGCAGCCTCGACAGCTGCGTCGTAGGCGTCGCGGCCCTGGCCGAGCACATACCAGCCGTCGGTGCCAAAGAGCTGGTCGTTGGTGAAGTCGGTCACCGTGCCGCCCAAGGTAGAGACGGCAATGTAGTACACGCAGAACATGATGACCACAAAGATCGGCAGGCCCAGGATACGGTTGGTAACCACACGGTCGATCTTCTCGGAGGTGCTCATCTTGGCCGGAGCCTTGGTGAGGCACTCGTCGATGATGTGGGCAATCACGCCGTAGCGCTCGCCGGTAATGATGGACTCGGCGTCGTCGTCGCAATCCTGCTCGCACTGGGCGACCAGCTGCTCGACGCGAGCGGCCTTCTCCTTAGTGAGGTTGATGAGCTTGCAGGCGTCCGCGTCGCGCTCGAACAGCTTGACGGCGTAGTAGCGACGCTTGTTGGCGGGAACGCTCGCCGGCAGATTGTTCTCGATGTGGTCCAGAACGTCCTCGATGGAGGAATCGAACTTGTGCTCCGGCACCTGGCCCTTGGAAGCAGCGGACTTCTTGACCTGCTCGAACAGCTCGTTGATGCCCTTGTTCTTAAGGGCCGAGATCATCATGACCGGGCAGCCGAGCTTCTTGGAGAGCTTGTCCGTGTCGATCTTGTCGCCGTTCTTCTCGACCAAGTCGGCCATGTTGAGGGCGACGACCACGGGCAGGCCGGTCTCGATAACCTGAAGCGCTAGGTACAGGTTGCGCTCGAGGTTGGTGGCGTCGACCACCTGGACGACGACATCGGGCTCGCCGCTCATGAGGTAATCGCGCGAGCACTGCTCCTCGGGGCTATAGGGGGAAAGCGAGTAGATGCCGGGGAGGTCCGTGATGGTAACGTTCTTGTCGCTCAGGAGCTTGGCTTCCTTTTTCTCAACCGTGACACCGGGCCAGTTGCCAACGTAGCCGTTGGCGCCGGTGATCAGGTTGAAAAGCGTGGTCTTGCCGCAGTTGGGGTTACCCGCCAGCGCGACATGGATCTGAGAATCCGCCATTCAATCCTTCTTCCTTGTGTGCCTGCGCTGCTTTCTCCGCGCGGGCTGGATAATGTGCTTCAACGTTGCAAGTTTAAGTTAGAAAATCCTAACTTTATCTGCAGAAATATTCGCCGTCGGCCCTTACTGGACCTCGACGACGGCAGCCTCCTCCTTGCGGATGGAAAGCTCGTAGCCGCGCACGTTGATCTCGACCGGATCACCGAGCGGTGCAACCTTCACGACCTTGAACGAAGTGCCCTTGATGAGCCCCAGGTCCATAAGGTGGCGGCGAAGCGCACCCTCACCGTGAAGCTTGACGATGGTAGAGCTCTCGCCCACCTTAACGTCACCCAACGTCTTCATGTACTTGTCCCCCTTTCAGCTTTTGCGGAATGCTGCGAACTAACCGACGGTCATGATGTGCATGGCAACCTTGGAATCGATGCCAAAGCGTGCGCCCAGCACGGTGACAATGATGTTGGCACCACTCGAGCTCACCACGTGGATCTCGCTGCCCTCGACAAAGCCGAGGTCCTTGAGGTGGTGCTTCATGTCCTGATTGCCCTTTACACGAGAAACGTGCACGGTTTCGCCCGCTTTTACCATCGAGAGCGGCAAAGCCGGCATCTGCGGTCCGCAAGACATGAGTGTGCTCCTAACGTCAGTTCGTCCTCAACATCGACGCAGCAAAAGTTAACCACGTCTATGTTCGCTATAGTAAACTAACACGTGGTTAACTTTTTGAAAAGAGTCCCTATTCAGTTTTCGAAAAAGTTTCCAATATGAAACAAAAGGGCGCGGCAAAGGACCATCCTTTACCACGCCCTGTCATGCTTAAAGCGAGAGATTTCTGATCGATGTGACACAGGAGGCCTCATCTACGCCCGAAACGCGAAAGACGATGTCCTCGCCACATTCGCCGTAAAGCGCCATGAGGCCCATCACGTCACGGCCGTCGGTATGGCGGTCGCCAATGCTGACCGACACGTCGCTACGATGCTTGGCGATGATGTCGTAGAGTAGCGCGACCGGGCGGGCATGCAGTCCCAACGGATCTTTAATCGTCTTTGTAAACTCGACCATGTCCCCTCCCGCGGTATCGCCCATTCGGCTGGCAAACCCAGCCACGTGGTAGTTATTGTAGCGTTAGATAGTTGTTGAGGCTCGCCAAAAGCTCGACCGGAAACTGCGTCCTATTATTTGGCTGGATTCTGGGTTGAGGCTTCCCAAGGGGCCCTGTTTGGGAAACTGCAACCCGTTCTGGACGCAAATTCCGGGTCGCAGTTTCCGCAGAGTGCCTCAAGCGGAAAGCTCATCCCACTCTGGGCGCATATTCTGGGATGCAGTTTCCGCGATGCCCGGTCAACCCATACCCTCGCAACATCGGCGTATAAAAAACGAGGGAAGGCACACGTCCTTCCCTCGTTACAGGCAATAGGTAGCCGCTTGCCTACATCAAGCGCAGGCTGACGTCCTTGAGCTGGGCGCCGGAAACGGCACTCGGAGCGCCCGACATGAGGTCGGAGCCGCTGGCCGTCTTGGGGAACGCCATGACGTCGCGGATGGAGTCGGAGCCGGTGAGCAGCATGCACACGCGGTCCAGGCCCAGGGCGAAGCCGCCCATCGGGGGCGCACCAAACTTGAGAGCCTCCATGAGGAAGCCGAACTGCGACTCGGCGCGCTCCTCGGTAAAGCCCAGGAGCTTGAGCATGGACATCTGCATTTCGGCGTTGTGGATACGCATACCGCCGCCGCCGGCCTCAAAGCCGTCCATGACAAAGTCGTAGGTGCAGGAACCGGCTGCCAGCGGGTCGGCCTCGATCTTGGCGATGTCGGTCTCGGTCGGCAGGGTAAAGGGCTGGTGCTCGGCAGCATAGGCCTTGCGATCCTCGTCCCAGTGGAACAGCGGGAAGTTGACGACCCACAGGAAGTCGTGGCCCTCGCGCTTGACCTCGAGCGCATTGGCCATGTGGGAACGCATGCCGCCCAGGATCTCGTCGGAGAGCAGGCGCGGGCCGGCGGCGAACATCACAAGGTCGCCGGGCTCGACGTCCATGCGCTCGCGCAGGGCAGCCATCTCCTCGTCCGAGAAGAACTTGACGATGGGGCTGTTGATGGAGCCGTCCTCGCGGAAGGCGATCCAGGCAAGGCCCTTGGCGCCAAACGTGGAGGCCACGCCGGCGAGCTTGTCGATCTTGGCGCGAGCCCAGACACCGGCACCCTTGGCGTTGATGGCCTTGACGACAGAGCCCTCCTCGTTTGCAGCAGTCGCAAAGACCTTGAACTTGGAGTTGGCAAAGATGTCGGTCAGGTCAACCAGGTGCATGCCGTAGCGAGTATCGGGCTTGTCGGAGCCATAGGTGTCCATGGCCTCCCAATAGTCCATGCGGCGCAGCGGCGTGGGCATCTCGACACCCATGCGGCCGAAGGCGTCGGCCAGGACCTCTTCGAGCGCGCTCATGACGTCGTTCTGGTCCACGAAGGACATCTCGATATCGACCTGGGTGAACTCGGGCTGACGGTCGGCACGCAAGTCCTCGTCGCGGAAGCACTTGGCGACCTGGTAGTAGCGCTCGACGCCACCGACCATAAGCAGCTGCTTCAGGAGCTGCGGGGACTGCGGCAGAGCGTAGAAGTTGCCCGGCTGGATGCGGCTGGGGACGATGAAGTCGCGGGCGCCCTCGGGCGTGGACTTGAACAGGGAGGGCGTCTCGACCTCCATGAACTCACGGTTGTGCAGCGCCTCGCGAATGGCAAAGGTAAAGTCGGAGCGCAGCTTGAGGTTGGCCATCATCTCGGGACGACGGAGGTCCAGATAGCGATAACGCAGGCGGGTGTCCTCGCTGGTCTCGATGCCGTCCTCGATCTGGAACGGCGGGGTGACGGACGTGTTGAGCACCTCGGCGTGGTCGGTCAGGACCTCGATCTCGCCGGTCGCGAGCTTGGTGTTGGTGGTCTCCTCGCCACGGGCGCGCACGACGCCGTGGATCTTGATGGGCCACTCGGGACGCATGGTCTCGGCGATCTTAAAGGCGTCGCCGTCGGAGTGCTCGGGGTCGAAGGTGAGCTGCGTGATACCCTCGCGGTCGCGAAGGTCGCAGAAGATAAGGCCGCCGTGGTCGCGGCGACGGCTCACCCAACCGGTGAGGGTGACCTCTTCGCCCACGTTCTCGCTGCGAAGCTCGCCGCAGGTACGGGTGTGCATGGAATGCTCGTCGATGGGACGGGTCTGGCTCATACCAGTGATCCTCCTTTATGGATCTGTGCCGCCCCGTGTCGTTCCGGGCGGCGTCGTACAGATTTGCCCGGCCTGCGTAAACCGCGCAGCCAGACATGGCGTTCTATCTTATCGCACCTGTGTCGATGTGCCGCGGAAAAGTAGCTCCTGCCCAAAGACTTGACGGAGACGAAACAATTGACGCGCCGCGGCACCCGCCCGCGCTCGTCACGTGCGACAATGTGCCCCAATACAACTGCACTCGGAAAGGCCCGTCATGACCGCACACCTCATCGTTATGGATATCGACTCCACGCTCATCAACCAGGAGGTCATCGACCTGTTGGGCGAGGAGGCCGGCGTAGGCGAGCAGGTGGCACAGATCACTGAGCGCGCCATGCGCGGCGAGCTTGACTTTAAGCAGGCACTCGAGGAGCGCATGGGGCTGCTCGCCGGCCTGGACGAGAGCGTGTTCGAGCGCACCTTTGAGCGTGTGACGTTTACCCCCGGCGCGCTGGAGCTTGTGCGCTCGGCGCACAGCAAGGGCTGGAAGGTCGGCGTGGTAAGCGGCGGCTTTCACGAGGTCGCCGATAAGATCGTGACCGCCGCGGGCATCGATTTTTGCCTGGCTAACCGCCTGGAGGTCGTGGACGGCAAGCTCACGGGTAAGCTGGCGGCAGACATCGTGACCAAGGAGTCCAAGCTCATCCAGCTGCTGGACTGGGCAGTTGAGTGCGGCGTCGACATGGCCCATACGGTCGCTATTGGCGACGGGGCAAATGACATCCCCATGATCCAGGCCGCAGGCACGGGCATCGCATTTTGCGCCAAGCCCAAGACGCGCGAGGCGGCCCCGTTTGCCATCGACGAGCGCAACCTGATGCTCGCCATGGACATCATCCTGCGCGACTAGTCAATCCATCTAACAATTGAATCAGTCTGTCCTATAGTTTCCGAACAATTTTGTCTTAGTGTTCGGAAACATACCCTTTGAGTGCTAGACTTTGCGCCGTCGAAGGGAACATATATGGATAAGCGAGATCTTGAGCAATTGCTGAGCGATGTTGCCGGCGGAGCAGTCACCCCTGCCGACGCCCTCACGCGCATCCAGACGGCTCCGACCGCCGATTTGGGCTTTGCGCAGCTTGATCTTTCGCGCGGGGTGCGCCAGGGAGCCGGCGAGGTTGTCTACGGGGCCGGTAAAACCGCCGATCAGATTGCCGCCATTATCGAAGCACTGCGCGATGCCGGCCAGGAGCGCATCCTGGTCACGCGCCTGGATGCCGAAAAAGCCGCGCGCACCGCTGAGCTTCTTGGCAACGGCATCGACTTGGGATATGTCCCGGACGCACAGCTCGCCCTCGTGGGCGGCAAGCCCTCCCCCACCGGCAACGGACGCATCGTCGTCGCCTGCGCCGGCACGAGCGACCTGCCCGTCGCCGAAGAAGCCGCGTTGACGGCCGAGTTCTATGGCAACGAGGTCGACCGCCTCTACGACGTAGGTGTCGCCGGCCTGCACCGTCTGCTCGCGCATGCCGAGGAACTCGCCCAGGCACAGGTGGTCATCGCCATTGCCGGCATGGAGGGCGCACTGGCGAGCGTTGTCGGCGGCCTGGTAAGCTGTCCGGTCATAGCCGTTCCCACCAGTGTGGGTTACGGCGCGAGCTTTGGTGGCGTAGCCGCGCTGCTCGCCATGCTCAACTCCTGCGCCAGCGGCGTTTCGGTCGTCAACATCGACAACGGCTTTGGTGCCGCCTACCAGGCAAGTCTTATCAATCACCTGAGCGCCGGCACGCCCTGCGCCCGTTAAGGAGCATTCCATGTCCAATCATCAGCACACGCTTATCATCGACGGCACCTCGGGCATCAGCGGCGATATGACCGTCGCGGCCCTGCTCGACCTAGGCGCCAGCGAGGAGCACCTGCGCGAGCAGCTCGCCACGCTGCCGGTCGACGGCTTTACGATCGCCGTCACACGCGTAAGCAAGCATGGCATCAACGCCTGCGATTTCGACGTCCAGCTTGCAGAGGAGCTCGAGAACCACGATCACGATATGGCCTGGCTCTACGGCAACGAAGCAGCTGCCGAGCACACGCACGAGCATGAGCACCACCATCATGATCATGGCGAGCACGAACACGAGCACTGCCACGAGCATGACCACGACCACGAGGGCCACCATCACGCCCACCACCATCACCACCGTTCTTTGGCTGACGTCACCGCCATCATCGATGGCTCGCAGTTAAGCGATGGCGCCAAGCGTCGCGCCCTCGCCATCTTTACCGCGCTCGCCGCTGCCGAGGCCAAGGCTCACGGCAAAACGCCCGAGACCGTCATGTTCCACGAGGTGGGCGCCGTCGATTCCATCGTCGACGTCTGCTCTGTCGCCATCTGCCTCGATGACCTGGGTATTGAGGACATCGTGGTCGAGTCGCTCTCCGAGGGTCACGGTACCATCCGTTGTGCCCACGGTCTCATGCCCATTCCCGTCCCCGCTGTCGTCAACCTGTGCCAGGCGGGCAATATCGTCCTCACGCCCGCACCAGTCGCCGGCGAGCTTGTGACGCCCACGGGCGCCGCCATCGTCGCCGCACTGCGCACGTCCGAGCACCTGCCGGCCCGCTACCGCATCGAGGCCGTCGGCTACGGCGCTGGTAAGCGCCCCTACGAGGGTTGCTCCGGTACGCTTCACTGCCTGCTCGTTCACGCGGACGCATAGCCATGGATGCCCGCAAGGCAAAAAGCCGCGCTGCCATCGTTGCGGCGTTCTCCGAGCTGCTGCGCGAAGAGGACTACGGCAAGATCACCGTCGGCGACATCATCGCTCGCGCCCATGTGGGTCGAGCCACGTTCTACGGCCTCTTCAAGAGCAAAGATAACCTGCTCGCTGAGCTCGTGTGCGATATCTGCACCCATGCCCTCGACGATGACGGTACGCCCCTCGACGACCCACTCGTGCAAGTCGAGCATATCCTCAACAACCTCTGGGATCGTCGTCAGGGCGTCCGAGCGCTGGTAGCCGGCGCCGGCTCACGCGTCTTCGCCGACTGCTTACGCAAGACCATCATGTCACGAGCAGCCGAAACCGTCCCTACCGACCCAAACGGCCCCGCCGCCACCATGGACCGAAGCTTCCTACTACACCACATAGCCTCAAGCTTCGTAGGAATGGTCCAATGGTGGGCCTGGCACAACTTCCAAGCAGATAAGGCCGAAGTAGCCAAAGACTACCTATCAGCCATAAAACCCCTCTTCAACTAAGTAAGAAGCTCATCCCATAGCACTGCCCCACCCCAAGGCGCCACGCATCCCAAAGTGTCAACAACAGCCCAGCGCCCCTATCAGCAACAA
>CAJJZM010000009.1:0-30507 GCA_905197595.1 uncultured Collinsella sp. | reverse complement strand
AAAGGGGCCCGCCAGCGTGTGCGCCAGCGGGCCCCAAGTCATATCGACACTACCCCGTGTGCCTGCAACCGCCTCTACTTGCAGCGCGCCTTGGGCTGCTGTTGGGTGATGCAGTGGATGTTGCCGCCACCATAGATGACCTCGCGCGTCATGATGCCGATGACCTCGCGATCCGGATAGGCGGCTTGGATATCCTTGAGTGCCTGGGCATCGTTGGGGTCGCCAAACTGTGGCACCAGCACCGCCCCGTTGATGGGCAAGAAGTTGAGGTAGCTGGGCTCAAAGGCGTCCTCGGGAGTACGCGGCAGCACACCCTCGACCGGATCGATGGTCGATGCCTCCTCCTCGGTCATATATACCGAGGTCGCAGGCATAATCACCTTGTGGATCTTGAGCTTGCGGCCACGAGCATCCGTCGTCTCGGAAAGCGTCTTATACGCCTCTTGGCACTCCTTGTAGAACTTATGGTTGGGATCGTCGGTCCACATGCAGCAGACCTCGCCGGGCGCACTAAAGCATGCGACGTCGTCCACGTGGCCGTTCGTTTCGTACGGATCGATACCGTCCTTGATCCAGATAACCTTCTCGATACCGAGATACTCAGAGAGCTTCTCCTCAATCTGCTCCTTGGTGTACTGCGGGTTGCGGTCCTCGTTGAGCAGACACATCTCGGTGGTCACGACGGTGCCTTGACCATCACAGTTGAACGAGCCGCCCTCGAGGATATAATCCTCGGGACGATAGCGGTTAACCTGCTCGAGCTGTGCCACCTGCAGGCCAATGGAAGCGTCCTTGTCCCACGGGAAATACAGGCCGTCAGTGAAACCGCCGTAAGCATTAAAGTGGAAGTGCGAAAGAGCAACCTCACCATTGTCATTAACGAGGAACGCCGGGCCGGGGTCGCGAATCCAGCTGTCGTTGTACTCCATGTGGATAACGCGCACGTTCTCAACGCCGTCGAAGATCTCACACACCGCGGGGAAGTCTTCGGTGTTGACGCCCACAGTGATGGGCTGAAAACGTGCAACGGTCTTGATGATCTCAGCGAAGACCTTCTGCGCCGGCTTGGCGCCGCAGCGCCACACGTCGGAGCGGTGCGGCCACAGAATCCAGGTACGCTCCTGCTCCTCATACTCGCCGGGCATATAGAAACCGTCTTTTTTGGGCGTTGATTCGCTCTCGTAAATGGTCTTCATGTTGGCTCCTCACTTTGGGTCGAACCTGTTTGATGACACCCCCATTGTGCTGCGGCGACAACGGCGTCTCAATGGACCTTGGGTACCCATTCGGCAGCCAAAAGTCGACCGTTCACTGACCTAAAGTTCTAGTGGACCGGCACGCATGCCATACTGGCTAGATGGCACGAAAGGACTCCCCATGACACATGCGAACAACGCAGATAACCAGAACGTTGAGCTCTTTGCTCAAGATTGGACCGCTCTCAACGAATGCGCGCTGTGGACACATGAGCAGGGGTCGCTCAGCGCACTGCAGGAAGGCCTACTCAAACGCATCGCAGACGTGATTGCGCACCGTGTCTCGATGTTCGATATCGCCCAGACGGGGGCTCACGGACAAACGCAATTTGTTCGCCCCGTCGCATACGGAATGTCCGCACAGGCGCTTGATGATTATTACGAACGCTACGCCGCGTATGACTACACCATTTGGAGCTTTGACACGCGGGTGGTCGATGTATATCGCGATCTGGACCTGGTGGATGTCGAGCGCCGCAATGGCACGCCCATCTACCTGGAATGGATGCAGCCCCTGGGAATTTATTATGGCTGCACGGCCACACTGGCGCACAAGGCCACGCCGCTCGGCTCGATTACGCTGTTCCGCGCCGAGCAAGACGGCGACTTTACCGATTCGGAGCTCGAGATCCTCCGCCAGATTGCCCGGCACCTGAGCGTGCGCCTGCATCAGCTACTCCCACACGGGTATGCCGAGGGCGCAGATGAAAGCCCCGCCAGCGTGCTTGCCATCAAGGCCGCTCTGCTCCCCCGCGAAGGCGAGGTCCTCAAGTTCATGCTCACCGGCAAGACCAACCACGAGATAGCTGTTGAGCTCTATATCTCCGAGTCGACCGTCAAAAAGCACGTCAACGCCATCTACCGCAAACTCGGCGTCAAAAACCGCATGGGTCTCATGGCGCTGCTGCAGCCGTAGTGCACTCCCCCTCGGGACGGCATGGATCCACTTTGGTTTACAAACGGCGGACGAGCCAGTTGTAAATGACTTGGCCGATAACAGATGATGTTGACCAACTGTTATCGGCCAAGCGGATATCAACATGCAGCCTTTGTTTGCAGAAAAACCTGAGGCCCTAAAGGGATGAAATCTAATAAAAGGTCCTCGGTAATTACCATAATCTTGTAGTAGTGTTTTCCACAATCTTATAGTAGCCCAGTTCAGAAGCGTTATTTATAGAACCGAAATCTCGGACCCTAAATAACAATAACCACCACAATGGGAACTGTCCCCATTGTGGTGGCTTGCAGACGAGTTGACTTATTCGACTATCGCGCGCCGGCCGTGTCCGAGTCTAGAGCGTGGCAAGTCGCTTAGATTCGCGGACGGCGAGGGCGATGGAGATAAGACCAGTGATGGCGTCAGCCGCCACCAAGGCAAACCAGACACCCTGAACGCCCATCATGTTGCCAAGCAGGTACATAAGCGGCACGGAGCAGATCACGTAGCGAAGCAGACCGGTGAACGTGGCGATACCCACCTTCTCAACCGCCTGGAAGTACATCGACATGGTCATGGCAAGATAGCCCAGGGCCACGGCCAGGATAACGATGCGCGTGGCGGTGGCGGCAACCTCGACGAGCGCCGGGTCGCTACCAGCAAAAAAGGCGCAGACCGGCGTTGCGGCCACCCATAGCACAGCAGACACCGCAGCAAGCGTCACGACCTGGTACTTAAGCGTGCAAGAGAGCGTTTCCTTGAGGCGCGTCCACGCCTTGGCGCCGGCGTTGAAGGCGGCAATGGGCTGCAGGCCGTACGAGAAGCACTGGGCGACCATCATGGTTATGTAGAGGATATAGCCGTTGATCACACCAAAGGCCGCGATGTAGAGCGAACCCATGTCGCCGCCGAGCTGGCCAAGCAACGAGTTGGCAACGGTGTTGAAGATGAACGTGGCAGCTTGCACCAAAAAGAACGGGAAACCAATCTTGATGATCTGGCCGCAGATGGCCATGTCGAGTTTGAGGTCGGCGGCGCTGATCTGGAGCTGCGACTTCTTACCACCGATGAACCAGAAGATACCGATGGCCCAGATACCGATGGAAAGACCGTAGTACACGCCAGCTCCCATAACGCCAAGCTTGAGTACAAACGTGGAAAGCGCAAGCCAGCAGATAGCGACGATGGCAGACACGGTCATGAGGTTGGCCTGGATCTGAACCTTCTCGTCCACACGCATGACGGCGGTGACCATCTGACCAATGACCGTGAGCGGCAGCAGCACGGAGAAGGTGCGCACGCCGGCAACGGTATCGGCCATGATGTCGGGCGTGGCACCGAAGAATGCGCAGATGGGCTCGGTAAACACAGCCATCACCACAGCAAGCAGCACACTCACAATCGTGGTAAGCCAAAAGCCCTGGCTAAACGCCTTGCTGGCGCCCTTAATGTCGCCGGCACCCAAAAGGTTGCCCACCACGGCGGGCACGCCGGTGCCAAACAGGTTACCAAAGGCCAGGTTAATGTACTCGACCGACATGATGATCGAGACACATGCCAGGCCGTGGGCACCCAAGCCCCAGCCCATGACAAGGCCCTCCAGGACCACCATGATGATTTGGGCAAGCATACCCTGGCCGGTGATGATGGTGTACTTGCGCACCAGGCCGGGAATCGGCTGCGAGGCAAGCTCACGCTCCTCCTCAACAGCGGCGGTTGTTTCTTCTGCCATTGTTCTCCCCTTTCCATGAGAGATTGATGAATGGATGGATGGATGGATGGGCGGCACGCACAGGCTGTGGCACCGCCCAGCGATGCAGCAGCCCCGCTAGGCCTCGTAGACCACCTTGCCGGCAATCATCGTGAGAGACGCCGTGGCCTCGAGGACCTCAGCCGGTTCGCAGTCAAAGAGGTTGCGGTCGAGCACACAGATATCAGCCTGTTTGCCGCATGCGAGCGTACCGATGCGATCCTCGGCATGCATGGCGTAGGCGCTGCCGTAGGTGTAGGCGCGCAGGGCCTCAGCCATGGTGATGCGCTCCTGCGGGAACCACCCTTCTGGGTTGGAACCGTCCTCGAGCATGCGGAAGACTGCGCCGTACACCTCCTCCATGGGCTCCAAGCCCACAACGGGGAAGTCGCTGCCCAAGTGCACCACGGCACCGCTTGCAAGCAGGCTGTGCAGGGGCCACGAAAGCGCTGCACGCTCGGGGCCCACGGCATCGTCCTTGGCAAGGTCAGCCATATCGAGCAGCATGTGCCACGGTTGCATGCCGGGGCATATACCAAGCTCCGCGTAGCGCGGCAGATCCTCGGGCTGAACCGTCTCGTTGTGCTCCATGGAGTGGCGGCAACCCCGCTTACCATGCAAGCGCTCGCCCTCCTCAAAGCAATCAAGCACAAAACGCACCGAGCGATCGCCGATTGTATGGACGCGCGTGTCAACGCCCCATTCCTGCGCCCTGACAATGGCGGCACGGATACGCTCTGGATCTTCCGCGGGCTCACCGCAGGTATCGGGCGCGTTGGAATAGGGTTCAAGCATCCAAGCGGTGTGGTCGGAGCACACGCCATCAAGAAACTGCTTAAAGCCGTGCCACTCGACCTGCGTGCCAGGGAAGTTGTACTTGGCCTTGATTTGATCGAGCGTCATGCTCTCGTTCTCAAACAGATCGGTGTACAAAAAGACGCGCAGCGGCAATTCGTTCTTGGCATTAAGATCCGCAAGCACTGCATACGGGTTTTCCATGCTCACAAACGTAGGATTGACCATGCCGACAGTGGTGATGCCAAAGCTGTTAGCGCGCTTTGCCGTCTTGGTAAACGAAGCTTCCGCAACGTCCATCGCGGGGTCGTAGACCTCATCCATAAAGAAGGAGCCGGCATTGTTGGAAAACACGCCCGTCAGGTTGCCGTCGGCATCCTTGAGAATCTTGCCGCCTGTAGGATCGGGCGTCTCGGTAGTAATGCCGACTTTCTCGATAGCGCAGGTATTGGCACTAAACGTATGCATGTCGACCTGCTGCAAAAATACCGGACGGTCCGAGATGTATTTGTCAATCATCGCGGCCGTGGGCATCTCGGGCACATCCCACTGGAACTGAATGATTTGGCAGCCCACAATCCACTCGTTGCTCGGGTGGCTTTCGGCAAATGCCTGAACACGCTCCATACACTGCTCGAAGCTTGTGCAATCGATGAGATTGACGGCAAAATCGGGATCAGTCATAAAGGCGCCCTGGGCAAAATGCGTATGTGAGTCGATGATGCCAGGCATGACGAGCCTATCGCCATAGTTGCGCACCTCGGTATCGGGCCCGATAAAAGCGTCGAGGTACTTATCTTCGCCGCACGCAACAATTCTGTCACCCGCGACGGCAACGCCGCCCTTGAACGGTGCCAGCCCGTCACCAGTGAACACAGCATTACTTTTGATGACTAAATCCGCTTTGTCCATATGAGCCTCCTCAGACGTTACAGGACAATGGATGAGCGCCTCGATACGGCGCGCACAATCGGTGAGGGAGCATTTGCCGCCCCCTCATGACACGTGCCCACGAGCAGCTGGGCGCCTGTCCTGCGCCCTACGCCCCGCGTCAACACCCATTGACGCACCTCCTGCACAAGCTGCCAAGATGGAAGCGAGCGAACGGACGGGTTAAGCAGGTTTACACGTCTGAACAGGTATTTTCTTGTCTAAGTTTATTGTCGCTTCTTTACGCCGAGTGGTCTGCGATACGCCGTCAGCCGAACCGCCCCGGCCTTACGAGCGCCAGAATGTCTCAATCAAGTCGTCGCGCGCCTTGACTTCGCTCTTTACATAGATGCGATGCAGGTGAGCCTTGACGGTACCCGGACTAATCACAAGTTCATTAGCAATATTTTGGACATCGAGTCCACGCAATACGAGTGTTAGCACTTCCTGTTCACGCTTTGAAAGCCCATGCTCGTCCGAGAAAATCACAACACGCGAGACAAGGTCCTCCCGTGCATCACGGCGCTCTGTCGCTACCTCTTCATCGGCACGAGGGTGACGCGAGAACACACGTAAGATATGGCTGAACTGTTTAAATAGCTGAACGGCTGCAGCCACAAACAATAAATTCTCTGAGATATTCCGCTCGCCCAGATACCATAAAAAGGTGCTCACCATCACGTTGTCAACGTCAGGCGTGCAGAATAGGATCATATAGGTATCCTCGATAACCACCATCACGGTAAGCACGCAGGCTATGCGAAAGAACGTCCGAGTGCGCTCAAGATCGAGCCGCTCAGCCCTATTCTCCGTCTTGCGATAGCGAGCGTAAGCATATACCAAGCAGAATGCCATTCCCAAATCGCGCGCAAGCCAAAAAAGATATTGCTGAACCTGGCCCGCAAAGCCAGTACGAGGCACCAGAGCAAGCTGAAGCACGGCGATCGGTACGACATATGCGGCAACGCGCTTAACGGTCGCCTCATCGTGTAAGCGAAACGTTACCCAAAGCCATACGCACGCAAGAATCGCCACGCCCAGCGCGCAGCGCAGTAACGGATGTTGAAGCGGCTCATTAAACGTCACCACATAGTCATATTTGAGCCGGTTGTACTCATCAAAGAAGATCACCGACATATCGAAGATATAGAGAAGGAAGCCCGCGGCCGCCACCAAACAATCGCGTCGACGAGTCATGAGCCATATTACGAGTGCAGTTGATGCCGTCACCAATCCAACGCCCATGACAAGAATCGTGTAGATAAAGAATGCGAAGCTCATACTACCCTCATTCCGCGCACAACCAGCTTGATTCCGCATTACAGTTATGGTAAGACATCGAACGAATACCAAGATCGAAAGGAGATGCCATGGCGCCGATTGCACCGCTCAAGATTATTGTCGCGCCCGCCGCCAAGGCCATCGCCAGGATCGGCTCGACCATGACCTACGATGACGTTCCTTGCATCGTTGATGAGCGCAACGACAGTTGCCCTTACCTGGGCCACATCCCCTACTTTGCGCCCAAGCTCTCCTCTTCACTCGAGCACCGCGAACAGTAATCCAAAATGCACCAAGCGCCGCGCAGCTCGCGGCGCTACTGTTTTGGTGCAAAGAAACCTGTCCCCCTTGCACCAACGCCGGGATTGTCGACGCTGCGGCCGCGGCGCGATATGAGGCGCGAAACCTCGCCCAGCAACACGGCGATCACCACACCCATGAGAACGGGCAACTTTGCCATTTCGGCGGGCGAGCCGTTGAGCGGCACAATCGTAGCGACAATCGAAAGAACAAGCTCCACCACGGGAATCGCAAGTGCCACCGCAAGCACCCTGCCCTCGAAGGGCGCGCGGAACACGCGCGGGCGATCGTCATATTTGCGCAGGCGCCAAAACGCTGGGAACATCGGGATATAGCTCATGAGCAGGAAGACGACGTTCATCGAGAAGAAAACCCAAAAGACGTCGGAGCCCTCGCCCAGCGGAATCTGGAGCAGTAGCACCATACTTGCAAAACAACCGTTAATGAGTGCCGAGCCGTTGGGCATGCCGGTCATCTTGGACACCAGCGCAAAGGGACGCGGCATATTGCCATGACGCGCGGCATAGCTCGCCACGTTGTTGACGCCAAAGCTCCAGCAGATCATGTTGGCGAACAGCGTCACCAAAAAGGCCACGCCAACAATCATCGTTAGCGGGTGGGTGCGCCCCACCATAGCGGCGACTGCGTCCACAATGCCCGAATCGAGCGAAAGCTGCTCGGCGGGAACCGCGGCTCCAATGCCGATGCCGCAAATGATGTAGATTGCCGCAATAGCCACGCCACCGGCAATAACCGCCTTGGGGATATCGCGCGACGGGTTTTTCATCGTGCTGGCAAAGGTCGCGACCACTTCGAAGCCCATAAAGTTGAACAGGATGATCGATAGGTACGTCAACGAATTGGTGTCGCCCAAATCTGGAATGAAGGTCTTAAACGACATATCGTTTGCAAAGCCGTTATTGCAGGCAAACCAGATGCCGACGATTCCCACTACGGCGGTAATGAGCACCTTGATGACGGCGCCGCCGTCCATGACCCAATCGGCCTCGGACACCGGGTGCATCGCCATGACCGTGACGCCCCACACAAAGGCAAGTTCGATGGCAATTCGAACCCCGAGCGAAAACTCGATGCCCCATACCGCATTGATGACACTGGGGAACATACAGGCAATACTTGCCACCCACAGTGGAAAGTTGACCCAGTAGCACCAGGAGCAACGGGCGCCCCAACGGTCGCCCAAGCCCAGGCGAACCCAATCGTACAGGCCGCCCTCGGAATCGAACGCCGTACCGAGCTCGGCCACCACCAGGCCATAGGGAAGCAAAAACGTAATGATGAGGAAGATCCACCAGAAGAACTGCACGTTACCCATGGCAGATGCCGGAGCAGCCGCCTCGATGGTAAAGACAACGCAGATGACCGAGAGGATGACCTCGAACAGGGAGAACTTTTTACCTGCCATGGCACGCTCCCCCTACAGCAAAAAGGATGGCATCTGTACCGAAGGCGCAGCCCAAGGTAGGGTTGCAGGCCGCGTCACCGGTGCAGGTGCCATCCCAAAGAGAAGAGAGGATGCAATTGTTGGACCAACGCTCGCGGAACAGGCGCGTGTAGACAACGATACGCTGGTACATAGATACTCCGATCAAAACGGTCGCGCTCGCAACCGAAAACTATCAGCAATTGAATACGCGTCTGACCTGGGAAATTCAAGCGAACAATTGGCCTAACCCGCAATAAATCCCAGATCAGACGCGTATTCAATCAAAGAAAAAGGCACTCCGATGTGGAGGCAACGGAGTGCCCAAAGAAAACCCAACCGACCAAGACATCGGGCAAGCCGACCATCAATGCCCCAAGATGGTTCGATTCGCCGATTGTCCGATTGATCGGCTGGGTTTTCGAGGTGCCCCAGGTCGCCGCGAAAGAGGAGCGAAGCGTACTTTGGTACGCGAGCGACGGTTTGAGCGGCGAGATGGGGTGCCTCGGAAAGTCAGACGTTTACTCGGCGTGCTCAGGTGCGCCAGATTGGCGCGAACGAGGAGCGTAGCGTACTGACGCTACGTAAGCGACGAGTGAACGCCAAGGTGGCGTGCCTGAGTTACGCCGACGGCTCCTGCTGCGTAATGCAGTGGATATTTCCGCCGCCGAAGACGACCTGCTCGGACTGAACGCCGACGCACTTGTAGACGCCCTCGCCCCAGACCTCGTCATAGATCTTCTGGAGCGTGTCGACGGCCAGCTGGTCGTTCTCGTCGCCGTACTGCGGGACGATAACGCCGTGGTTGGTCACGAGGTAGTTCATGTAGGAGGCGATCAGCGGCTCGTCGGGGACGCGAGGCTCGGCGTTCTCGTCGGCGTCGATGGTGTCGCAGGAGGCCTGGTCCATGAACAGCGGGTTCACGGGCATGCAGAGCTTGTAGACCTTCATCTTGCGGCCCTTGGCGTCAACGGCGTTGGAGAGGGTCTCGTAGGCAGCGTGGCACTGCTCGTAGAACGGATACTCGGGATCGTCGGTCCAGATGCAGGCCATGACGCCCGGGGCGATGAACGTGGCGACGTCGTCGATGTGGCCGTTGGTCTCCTCGGGGTCGATGCCCTCCTTGACCCAGATGACCTTCTCGACACCCAGGTAATCCTTGAGGTGCTCGTCCATGTAGGCGCGAAGCTCCTCGCTCCAGGGCTCAAACTTCTTCTTGAACTTGGGCCAGATGGACTCGGGATCCTCTTCCTCTTCGAGCACTGCAGAGCAGGTGCGGCCCGGGGAAAGCAGGCACTGGTCGGTCACGACAAGGGTGCCCTCGCCGTCGACGGTGATGGAGCCGCCCTCGAGGATCATGTCATCGGGACGATAGCGGCGGCAGCCGGAGAGCTCAGCCATCTTGAGGGCGATCTGCTCGTCCTTGTCCCACGGGAAGTAGAGGCCGTCGACGAGGCCGCCGTAGGCGTTGAAGTGCCAGTGGTTGGCGCGCTTCTCGCCCTTGCCGTTGATGACGTAGGTAGCGGCGGTGTCGCGGAACCAAGCGTCGTCGGTGGTCATCTCGATGACGGTGACGTTCTCGTCCTCTTCGAAGACGGCCTTGCAGTTGGCGTAGTCGGCCTGGTTGGCGCACATGGTGACCGGGGTGAACTCGGCGATGGCGCGAGCGATGGCGGCATACTGCTTCTGAGCCGGCTTGGCGCCGTGGGCCCAGGTGTCGGTGCGGTGGGGCCAGCCCATCCACACGCGATCCTGCGGGGCAAACTCAGCAGGCATAAAGAAGCCGTCGGCCTTGGGGGTGGACTCGGACTCGGTGATCGTACGCATAAGATTTCCTCCAAATCGAACGATCGCTTGCTGCGGGCGGGTTACCCGCAGCCTAAAACCAAGAGATGGTAGGCGCCCGTTCCCCGGCAAAGGTCGGGGCGCCCGGCGCCGGTTTTCACGGAGTCGCACCGGCAAGCGACGACGTAACCAAGTGCGCGGAGACAAAACGCACGAAGGATACGGAAGAGAGATTGGGGTGGGCGGTGGTTACCGGAGCTATCGCTCACACCCACCCCGGGGAATGGTTAGCAAACCTGTCGCTTGGGCACGCCTCCGAAGAGGCTAGAGTGCCCGGAGTCGGGAGCGACAAGCCCGACGAAGCGCGCGTTGGTACACGAGGAGGGTTGGAGCCCCAGAACCGGGTGCTCTAGTTCTCCTCGGCCTCGGCGGCCTCCTCAGCGAGACGCTGGGCTGCGAGCTCAGGGGTCAGACCCTTGTACTCGGTCTCGCGGCCCTTAGCGCTGACGACGCGGACGACCTCGCCGATGAGCACGAGCACGATGAAGATAACGATCATCGGGACCTTGTCGCCAATTTCAGCAGCGGAGAACGGGATCAGCGTGGCAACGATGGCAAGAACCAGCTCGATGCAGGGGATGACCAGCATGACCTTCATCATGGCGCCCTTAAACGGGAACGTGAAGATGCGCTCACGGTTGGGGTCGTTCTTACGAAGGTTGAGGAACGCCGGGAACATCGGGATGTAGGTCAACAGCAGGAAGACGACAGAGGTGCCAAAGAGCATCCAGAAGACACCGTTGGAGATGGCGTCGATGGGAACGAGCTGCAGGCACAGCACCAGGGAGGCAACGACAGCGTTGACCAGGTTGGCGCCGTTGGGCATGTCGTCATCCGAGATCATCGAGGCGAAGACCTTGGGCATGTTGCCGTGCTCGGCAGCGTAGCGAGCAACGGAGTTAACGCCGAAGGACCAAGCGGCCATGTTGGCGAACAGGGTGATCAGGAAGGCGATGCAGATGACCTTAAAGATCATGGAGTCGCCCACCATGGTCTGGACTGCGACGATCATGCCGTAGTCGGGGTCGATGGAATCGGCCGGCACAGCAGCGCCGATGCCAAAGCCAGCGAACAGATAGATCACGGCGATGGACAGGCCACCGACGATAATAGCCTTGGGGATATCGCGAGCGGGATCGGCCATGTCGTCGGTCATGGTGCAGATGACCTCGAAGCCCATGAAGTTAAAGATGATGATCGACAGGTAGCCGAGAGCGTTGGTGTTGGTGAGCTCGGGCAGGAAGGTGGCAGCGGACATGTCGTTCGCAAAACCGTTCTCCATGGCATACCAAATGCCCAAAGCGCCGACGATAACGGCGACGGCGACCTTGATGATGGCGCCACCGTTAAGGACCCACTCGGAGTCGGCCGCCTTGGAGCGGCCCATGAGGTAGACGATCCACACAAAGGCAAGATCGATACCCATCTTGGCGATCAAGTTGAACTCGATGCCAAAGACCATGCCCAAAATGTCGGGGAACATGGTAGCCAGCGAGGCGATCCACAGCGGGTAGTTGACCCAGTAGTAGTACGAGATGCGGGCGCCCCATTTGTCGCCCAGGCCATCGCGTACCCAGTCGTAAATGCCGCCCTCGCCGTCATAGGTGGTACCGAGCTCGGCGACAACCATGCCGTAGGGAAGCAGGAAGGTCAGGATCAGGAAGATCCACCAGAAGAACTGCTGGTTGCCAATGGCGGCAGCAGGAGCGGCGGCCTCGCAAACGAAGACGACGCAGATGATGGTCGAAATGACCGTCAAGAAGGAAAGCTTTTTCTTTCCGTCGCTCATGATGAGCTCCTTCGCTCAGTCTTGGACAGATCCGAGGCCCTAAGGTATTAAGGCAATTGCTTGGGCCTCGGTGAGCGGGCGACAGGAGACGAGCATCCGCCGCCCGCAAACGTGCTTTTAGAAGCCTTGAGGCTTAGAGCTGCTCGAGAGCCTCGAGAGCGGCGTGGAGCTCAGCCTTGGCGGAGTACTCGACACCCTCGTCGTTGAGCGGGGTGCGCTTGCCCAGGGCGGCAAGGAGAGCACGGATGGAGTGCTTGCGGTTCTCGGCCTCGACCCAGCACAGGGAGCGCTCGGGATCGTCCATGACCTCGTCGACGACCTCCTCGTTGCGGGTGGCCGGCAGGCAGTGCATGAACTTGGAGTTGGGGCCGGCGAAGTTCATCATGTCCATGGTGACCTGATACTTGGGATAGAACACGTCCATGTAGTTCTCGCCCGAGACCTCCTCGTCGTACAGGCCATACCACACGTCGGTGTAGATGAAGTCGGCGCCCTTGATGCACTCGATGTCGTCGGAGATGACGACAGAGCCGCCGGAGACCTTGCAGTTCTCCTCGGCGATGGCCATCATCTGCTTGCCGAACTCGGCGCGCTCCTCGACGGTGCCAACGTGCAGGCCGCCGTCGGGGATCTGGTGGCCCTTAGGTCCAAACTGGACGAACTTCATGCCGACCTTGGAGGCGATGAACATGAGGGAGACGCAGACCTGGGTGGCGTCGCCGATGAAGGCCAGGGTGCAGTCCTCGATCTTCTTGCCCTCGGGGAGGTTCTCGAGCATGGTCATGAGGTCGCCCATCTCCTGCGTGGGATGGTTGAACTCGGACATGCCGTTGATGACGGGCACAGCGGAGCCCTCGGCGAGGCCGACGACGTCCTTGTGACGGTCAACGCGAGCCATCATGATGTCGAGCAGCGAGCCCATAACGCGAGCGGTGTCGCCCAGGGACTCGTGACCGCCGAGCTGGATGGTGCCAGGGCCATAGAACTGAGCATGGCCGCCGAGGTCGGTCATAGCGGTCTCGAAGGAAAGACGGGTGCGGGTGGAGACCTGCTGGAAGATCATGCCAAGGCTCTTATTGCGGAGCAGGTGCGGATAATAACCGTCAACCTTGATGGCCTTCTTCATTGCCAGGCCAAGATCCTCGATAGCCAGGATCTGCTCTTTGGTGAAGTCGTTGGTGTCGATGAAATCCTTAGGCAGTGCCATGTCGATTTCCTTTCCGCCGGTCTTGCCGACTATTACTATGAGACGCTCGAACATCACGCCTCGTGTTGACAAGACCATCATTCACCCGTATGCAATTTTTACCTAGTTTATTCGGGATTAAAGACCGTTCACGGAGTTACACCCCCTCTAAACCAATATAAACCCGCAGGTAGCCAGCTTGCAGGGGGTTTACTATCTGGAACCGCGAACGGTATATCGCTATGCTGTAACTCGGCGCCTAATCCGCAATGGAACGAAGGGTTGAGGCGTCTATATCCCGCAAGATATACAGGGCTCGACCATAGACGAAATGAGATGGGACGGTGGCAGATGAACACCCTGATGTTCTTCTATACCCTAGCGATACTCCTGACTTGTATTGTGACGGCAGTGCTTTCGCTTGCCGCCTATGCCTCGTCTCGTCGACGGTTCTTTATCTATGGCAGCGGCGTATTTATCTGCTATGCCATCGAGATGACCGAGATTTTCTTTTTTGAATACACGCTGCAAAACCAGAGTTTTCCAGCCAGCGACTATTACTCAATTACCATGCCTGTGTTGCGGACGCTTGTGGCAACCGCTTCACAAGCTTTTATTTGGCTCATCGCCATGGACTTGCTCGACAAACATTCAAAAAAGCAGTTTGTTATTCCCGTCGCAACGTTCTTCCTGAGCGAGCTGCTGATCATTGTCGCTGTCCCTTACGGCCCCATGCATCAATGGCTCTACTACACGATGCGTCAGGCATTCCTTGTATTTGTGGGGCTCTATATCTTTTGGACGGCGCATAAAAGCACGCAGGTCGAGCTTAAGGCGCGCGTCAACAATCAACGAAAGCACCTCATTATCGGCGCCATTCTGGTCGGGTGCATCGTTGCCGAGGATTTCTACAACATCCTTGTTGTTCCCATGAGCCTGGCACCCTCCTGGCTGCAGCTATACTTATCCGAGCGCAACTTTAGCGAGAACATCTTTGCATGCTACTTTGCGATTCTGCTGATCATCTACGCCTATCACGTGCTTTCGATTCGCATGCAGGAGGCACCCGAGGAAAAGAACGTCAGCGATCTTGATCGACACATCGAAGAGCAGATGCCCTTCTACCGCAACGCCTACAAGCTCTCCAACCGCGAGGCCGAAGTCATGCGCCTGGTTGTGCTAGGCAAATCTAACCAAGAGATCGCCGACGAGCTATTCCTTGCCGTGGGCACCGTCAAGACCCACATCCACAACATCCTGGTCAAAACCGAGCAGCAAAACCGCACGACGCTGATCCTCCACTTCTGGAAGCGATAACCTACCAAAAAGGGACAGGTTTATTTTGGCAGGTTTTATCTGGGCAAACGTCAACCGCCGCGAGGGAGTTGCCTTCCCTCGCGGCGGCCTTCTAGCCTAAAAACCCAAGTGAGTAGACTTTTTGCAGGAAGCCGAGCACACCCCAAATCGCCACAGCGCTGACCTGCGGTTTTACCGAGCATTTGTCGCGATGTGCTCGGCAGATCCAAAAAAGTCTACCCACTTGCATCTGAGGCGTACCGGAAAGGCAAAAAACCGCCGCGGAAGGGGGCCGACTCCCTCCGCGGCGGTTGTTTGCGTTGGTTTTGCGACGGTTTTGCCCGCTTGTTACTCGCTGTAGCGGGTGGCGATGGCAGCTTGTACCATGCCGGCGCTCATGAGGTACGTCACCAGGAAGTAGCCACCATAGGCCGCCAGGAAAATCGCGCAGGTGAGGCCCACGGTGCCGGCGATGCTCATATCGCCGAATACGCTCACCAGCTCGATGATCACCTTGAGCGCCACAAAGGAGTGCGCCAAGCCCACTGCCAGCGGGAACAGGAAGAACACCGCTTGCTGCGCCATCACCGAATGCCGGATCTGACGGTCGTCACAGCCGATCTGCGCCAGCACGCGATAGCTGCGGCTGCCGTCGGCCACATTGGAGAGCTGCTGGATCGACAGAATCGCCGCACATGCAACGACCAGCACAAAGCCAATGTAGATGGCTAGATAGCTAATCATGCCGTTCATCTGCGCCGCCTGCGTATACATCTCGGAACGCGTGATGAAGACTCCCCATCCCCCCGACTCCTTGCCGTCAACGAGCAGAATGTCTAGCATGGTGTATTTAATGCTCTCGTCTGCCTTGGTCACATCCATCCCCTGCTTGTAATTAACGAGCAAATTACTGGCATACGGCTGCAGGTTAAGCTGGGACAACAGCTCGTCGGCAACGACGACGGTACCCGGATTACTGCCCATCGCCGAGTTGGCGATGGCAGCCGTATCCTCGTCCGACTTGTCGCCAGCGGGCTTGAGCGTATGCCCGCCCAAGGTAAGGGCATGGCCGCCAGCCATATACTTGGTGTACAGGTCGCCCAGCTCGCCGCCCATATCACACGTGAGCAGATACTGGTCGCGGCCAATGCTCACCGGCTCCTCGCCCATCATCTGGCGCAGTTTGTTGTACTGGCTCGCCGGCGTCACAAACAGACCCATCGCATCGGCGTTGCTTCCCTCGAGCGCTTTGGGAAGCTTTTCGCCCATGGCCTTGCACATCTCACCCGCCACCACCGAGGGGCCCGAGCCGCCAAGCGGGTAACTCAGATACGAATCGATCTGCACATGCTCACCGGCAACATCGGCGATATTGACCTTTTTGCCGGTCTCGTCGTTGTTGTCCGCCGACTTGCCCTTAATACCGTCTGCAACGTTATCGGGATCTTTACGATCGCCATGCCATGCAGCGTACAAATCGACCGTTGCATCGGCCAGCACCATGCGATCGGCCTCAGACGGATTGACATACTCTTTGTAGTAGTCGAGCGTTTCGGGCGTGTAATAGACATACGTCTGAGACACGTCAACAGGGTTATAGCGCTCCAGGTTTTCGTTCATCACATTGGCAATCGACATACCGAACGTCACCGAGGTGATGGCCAAAAACAGAATCATCGCGATGACGCCCATCGAAAAGCACACCGTGTTGACCTTGGCCGCAAGCTGGCGCACGGTAAACATGTTGAGGCCGCGCCAATACACGCTGCGCAGGCTCTGCAACAGCTTGATAAGCATGCCCGAGAGTCCCCAGAACAGCGCAAAGGTGCCCACTGTAACCATAGCGGTCGTAATGCCAAACTGGCTCATGGCCTCTTGCAGCTTGCTGTCCGTCGCAGTTAGCGGGAACCCATCACGTAGCAGACGGTAATAGGCCACGCCCACCAGCACCACGCCCACAGCAAAGATGGCAATCGCGATCCAGGGATTGCGCGTCTTGATGCTCTCGTTGCGACGCTCGGCACCCATGAGCTCAATGAGCTTAGTGCGACGAACGGCGCGCAGGTTCAGCAGTAACGTGAGCACAAACATTACGAGCATGCAGGCAAGGGTCAGGTTGAACGCATGCACCGAGAAAAAGAAGTGGAAATTAGCGATCTGTGTCTTAAAGAGCGAGGCCGTAAAGAATGTCATGAGCTGGGAGAGCCCCACGCCCAGCACAATGCCGGCGACAAAGGCGCCGACCGAAACGATCACGGTCTCGAGCGCAATGATCGTGGCAACGCGACCGCGCCCCATGCCGAGCACCTGGTACAGGCCAAACTCCTTCTTGCGGCGTTTCATAATGAAGTTGTTGGCATACACCATCAAAAAGGCCATGACGCCGGCCAAAAAGTACGTGAGGTAGCCGAGCATGCTGCCCATGAGCTCGGACAGTCCCTGCTCCTTGATGCCGGCAATGTCGACCTGCATCGAGACGGTATTGAAGGCATAGAAGACCGTGACACCCAGGGTGAGCGTCAAAAGGTAGACGAGGTAGTCGCGGCCGGCGCGGCGGACGTTGCCCCAAGCGAGTTTACAGAGCATCGGAGCCCTCACCGCCCATCATGGCAACGACCTCCATAATGCGGTCGAAGAACTCTCGGCGGTCGGTGTCGCCGCGGCGCAGCTCGGTGAAGATCTTGCCGTCGCGAATAAACAGCACACGGCTCGTGTAGCTGGCGGCAAAGCTGTCGTGCGTGACCATGAGCACGGTAGCGCGTAGGCGGCGGTTAAGGGCCTCCAGGCTCTCGAGCAGCAGGCGAGCGCTCTTGGAATCGAGGGCGCCGGTGGGCTCGTCGGCCATGATCATGGTGGGGTCGGTGACGAGCGCGCGAGCCGCGGCAACGCGCTGCTGCTGACCGCCGGACATCTGGTAGGGATACTTGTCGAGCACCTGACTAATGGACAGACGCGCGGCCACATCCTGCACTCGGGTCGAGATCTCTGCCGAGTTTGTGCGGGCGATGGTGAGCGGCAGGGCGATGTTCTCGCGTGCCGTGAGCGTATCGAGCAGGTTGGAGTCCTGGAAGATAAAGCCGAGCTCCTCGCGGCGGAACTGCGAAAGCTTAGCCTGCTTCATGCGCGTCACGTCCTGCCCGTTGATGCGGATCGTGCCACTTGTGGCGCTATCGATGGTCGACACGCAGTTGAGCAACGTCGACTTGCCCGAGCCCGAAGCGCCCATGATGCCAACAAATTCGCCGCGGTTGACGGTAAAGCTGACATCGTTGAGCGCGCGGGTCACGTTGCCCAGCGCTCCATATACTTTTTCGAGATGCGCGACCTCCAGTACCGGGGTCGCCATGTGCGTGGTTTGCATACCGAGTCCTTTCTTGCGATTAGTCTACGGCATCTATAGTCGCAAGAAGACGAGTCGGCTACCATCGATATGGCTTACGCTTGCCTTACCGTTGTGTAAGGTACGGGTAGCTACCCTGCCACGTGTTGATGTTGAGAGAGGACTCCTGTTGAAGACCGTTCATGTTGCCGCTGGGATCATTCGCAAGGAAGGATCCGATGAGTTACTTGCCGTGCAGCGCGGCTATGGCAACATGCAGGGACTCTGGGAGTTCCCGGGCGGCAAACTTCTGCGCGGCGAGACGCCCGAGGACGCCGTACGCCGCGAGCTTATGGAAGAGCTGCAGGTAAAAGTCACCAACCTGCGCGATTTTTACACCGTTGAGTACGACTACCCCGATTTTCATCTCTCCATGGAGTGCTACTACTGCTCGCTGGCCGATGAATCCGATGAGCCCCAGAAGCGCGACCGCCAGCTCGATATCCGCTGGATTCCACGCACCTCACTTGCCACGGTGGAATGGATGCCCGCTGACAAGGGGCTCATTGATGCCCTGATTGAGCTGAAGGAAGATCGGCTTGAGACAAGCTCTGCCGATGACGCCGCGCCCAACACGGCCGACAAACCCGCCACCAAACCCAAGCGCGCACCTAAGCGCCGCAGCAAGAAGCGTCCCAAGCCCGGCCTGCTGGACGGCATCGATACCTCGGACCTCTCCGCTGACGAGCGCGAACTGGTCCGCCGTCGCGCCGCCATCAAAAAGTCCATGAAGGGCAACAAGCGCGCCAACACCAAGCCCGAGCTGCTCGTACGACAGCGCCTGCGCGCAGCGGGCCTTACGGGTTATCGCTTGGAATGGAAGGTTCCCGGCAAGCCCGACATCGCCTTCCCCGGCCGCAAGATCGCCATCTTCGTCAACGGCTGCTTTTGGCACCGCTGCCCCAAGTGCAATCCCAGTCAGCCCAAGCGTAACGTTGAGTTTTGGGAGGCAAAGTTTCGCCGCAACGTCGAGCGCGACCGCGCTGCCGTGGCAGCACTCACTCAAATGGGCTGGACGCCCATAACCATCTGGGAATGCGAACTCAAAAAAGACCGCATCGACGCAACGATGGAAAAGGTCATCGAGCAGGTGCGCGCCGTAGAGCCGCAGCGCTAACAGCAAGCATCCGCACGCTCCGCACGTCCGCGCCACATCCACGTCACAAACCTTAGAAAGCCCTTAAGCCCAAAACCTTTCAAGAGTGTTACTTGATACCTCTGACCTGCAGTTTCATTGTTATATCAAACCTGGTTAAGCCTTTCTTTAGCGCTTCCTTATCAGCGCTCGCGGCATAATGTAGCCAGCGCACGGGACCTAGCAGCAAACCCCGAGCGCATCCTTTTGGTGGATATCGAGGAGGCCGCACGCATGCATTCTTCCAATGACGCAGCTCAGCTGCCATCCCTAAAATATGCAAACCTTTTCTCCTTCCCCCCGACACAGAGAAACGGCCTCCTCGACTCCCCCACCACAAAAACCAAGCGCTCAGCCGATCAGAGCCTCAACTTACGAGCATCCTTCGAAAAGCTCCAAGCATCCTTAGACAAGGCGTTCCCCGAACAGGCAAGAGCAATCTAAGCCCATCGCGCTTTATACTGATGCCATGCGAAACATGGATCACATAGAATTGCACCGCGGAGGACGCGAGGAAGCGTTTCCCGAGACCGCCGAAGACTGGCCCTATATTGCCGAACGCGCAGAATTCGCTCGCTATCCGGGCAATTCCGTCCCCTGGCACTGGCATTCCGAAGTTGAGCTTTTCTACATGGAACAGGGAGCGATTGACTATCGAACGCGCGCGGCTCATGAGCACGTACGCTTTGAGGAAGGGTCCGCCGGCTTTATCAACGGCGGCGTTTTGCACAGCACGCTGCAATCACCCAATTCGGCACCAGCCATTCAAATGTTGCATATCTTTCAGCCGTCGATGCTCGGCGATCCCGCGGGACGCCTTCAAAAGCGCTATATCAATCCTTTGCTGCAATGTCGAGGCGTCGATGTGCTCAAATGGCCGCCCACCAACCCCGACGATATGCCCTTTATCGATTTGCTAAAGAGTTCCTTTAACCACGACCTTCAACGGCCGCAGAACGAGATGGCGCTTCGGAATAGCTTGTCAGAGCTCTGGATTCAGATTTACGCCAAGGCCGAACCGCTCTTTTCCTCCGACAACGCCTCTTGGATGACCAACCGCGACGTACAGTTCAAGGCAATCCTGGACTATATCCGCGCAAACTATGCAGCCGCTATAGATGTGCCCCAGATGGCATCTGCAGCCGGCGTAAGCGAAAGAGAGTGCTACCGCATTATCAAAACTTGTGCAGGAACGACCCCGGCGGCATATCTGCGCGCATACCGCATAAACCGTGTTTGCGAACTTTTGGCACACACCACGCGAACGGTCCAGACAGTCGCGCGCCAATGCGGATTTATAACAGCAAGCCATCTTGGCCAGGTATTTAAAGAACAAATGGGGTGCACTCCTTCGAGCTATCGAGCAGCGAGGCAGAATCTCGATAGCACCAGGCAGAAATCCCGCTAACCCTTCTTCTGTCACTGCATCAAACTTGCAGGCAAACAACAGAGAGGAGCAATCATATGAAGTACTTTGACCATATCGTATTTGACGTTGATGGGACATTGGCAGATACAGAAGAAAGCGTTCTGTCATCGCTTGTCCAGATTGTCCAAGAAGAGACCAGCAAAACGCTTCCCCGACACGAGCTTGACTTTGCCCTCGGCATACCCGGCAAGGATGCCCTTGAGAAACTTGGGATCTACTCGCAGGCAACGTTGGATCGCTGGTGCCAAGTTGCCGCCAGCTTTAAAAGCACCATCAGCGTGTTTCCAGGTTTGCTTGAAGTCATCGCGACACTCGCCGATAGCGGCTGCAAACTTGGCATCGTCTCCTCACGTGCACGCGACGAATACACAGACGAAATTGCACCCCTTGGCTTCGATAAGTTTTTTGAACACATCATCCTTGTCGAAGACACAACCGAGCACAAGCCTTCGCCCGCACCCATGCTCGAATATCTCCGACGTACGGGCGCGAATCCTGGCAACGTCGTCTACGTTGGCGACACCGTCTACGACGAACAATGCGCAACTTCGGCAGGGGTCAGTTTTGCCAGAGCGGCATGGGGATCACACCAAGACATCCCAAACGCCACCTACAACCTCAAAACCCCCAACGACCTGCTAACCCTAACAACCAAATAACCCACGCGTCCCACCCTTTCAGTCCCAACACCACAAGGGCGATTGAGCAGAACGGCTTGGGCGGGTCCCCGTACTTAGTTTCCAAAATCATTCCGCAGCGCGAAGGCTTCTTATTATTTTCCGCCCTAACGCCACAAGGGCGACGACCTCGAGTAGGTCAACCTGGGAGGGACGAGGGCTTAGTTCCCCAATCTTTCCGCAGGGGGCAAAAAGCCTCGCCGCACGAAGTGCGCAGCGAGGCTTTTTGCATGCCCGAGGACGATTGGGGAACTAAGTCCTCGTCCCTCCCCGGGATATGTAGCGAGTCGGAGTACCCTTGCTGTTACTCTGCTTTGCCCACAGAGTTGAGGTTGGTCATGCGGATCTTAACCAGCTCGGTGATCTCACGCATGCCCTCCTTGGCCGGCTTCTTGGGATCGAAGCAGGCGGGGTTCTCGGCCATGTAGGCCATGAAGCCCTTGGTGTAGGCCTGACGCAGCTCAGTAGCGTAGTTAACCTTGCAGATGCCGTTCTTCACGGCCTCGGCAACCTGCTCATCGGGCACACCAGAGGTGCCATGCAGAACCAGCGGCACGTCGACGGCGTCGCGGATGGCCTTGACCACGGACTGCTCGATGTGCGGATCGCTCGTGTACACGCCGTGGCTGGTGCCAACGCCAATGGCCAGCGAAGTGCAGCCGGTGCGCTCGACGAACTCCTTGGCCTCGGCAGGATCGGTGTAGGGGCTCTCGCCCTCAACCGCGGGACCGTCGTCCTCCTTGCCGCCAACCTTACCGAGCTCGGCCTCGACGGGCACGCCCATGGCGCGGCCAGCGTCGGCAACGGACTTGGTCAGGGCGATGTTGTCCTCGAAGGACTCGTGCGAACCGTCGATCATGACGGAGGTGTAGCCCGTGCGGAAAGCCTGCATGCAGCGGTCATAGCCATCGCCGTGATCGAGGTGCAGAGCGACGGGCACGGAAGCGCGCTCGGCGGCAGCCTTGACCATGCCGTAGAAGTAGTCCAGACCAGCGGTCTTGATGGTGCCCGGGGTGGTCTGCATGATGACGGGGGACTTGGTCTCCTCGGCAGCGGCCAGAACGGCCATAACAAACTCGAGGTTCTCGACGTTGAACGCGCCAACAGCGTAGTGGCCGGCCTGAGCGTCCTTGAGCATCTTTTCGGTGGTAACAAGTGCCATGAGCGTTTGCTCCTCTCCCTCGCCCGCATCTGGACATCGGGCGTAGTTGTTCACAAGGCGTTTTACCTTGCGTTTTGCTGCGCTCATTGTATGAAATTCAGCAGCTTTGCACGTGCGAGATATTGAGCCCATGCAGGTCAATACAGTCATTTTTGAAAAGCAAACGGAAGAAATTTGAGCCGAGTGAACATGTTCGATATTGAATTTTGGGCGTTCAGCGTCTTTCTTTTATAGAAAAGATAAGTAATCGAAAGGTGTTTTCTTACTCAAAAAGAAAATGAACGAAAATAGAGTCAACACAATTCCTGCAAATTTCAGACGATGATGGAGCAGATATGGCCCACGCAACAACCCGAGCTTTCGCCGACGAGCGTCGTTCCGCCATCATGGAGATGCTCGATCATAATGCCTCGGTGCAGGTAGCAGAAATCGCCCAGACCTTTGGCGTGTCCTCCGTCACCGCCCGCGCCGACCTGGACGCGCTCGCCGAAGCAGGCAAGCTGCGCCGCACGCACGGCGGTGCCGTATCACTCCACAAACGTCTGACCGTCTCCACGCAGGATCGCCGCATCAATGTCAACGTCGCCGCCAAGCAGGCCATCGCGCAAAGCGCCATCGAGCTCGTCAATGACGGCGACACGCTGCTCGTCGACTCGGGCACCACGGCGCTCGAGTTCGTCCGGCTCCTCGATCAGCGCGACGGTATCACCGTCATCACGGCCGACATTACCATTGCCGATTACATCGACGAGAGCATGCCCTCAGTCGATGTCGTCATGCTGGGCGGGGCGCTGCGCAAAGGCCATCGTTATTTGTACGGACCGCTCACTATGCAGGCGCTCCAAATGGTCCATGCCGATCTGGCCGTCATGTGCCCCGGCGCCTTTGTCCCCAGCTGCGGCTTTACGACCGACTTTCCCCAGATGGCCGAGACCAAAACGGCTATGATCGCCGCGGCCCATCAAAGCGTCGCCCTCATGGACGCCAGCAAGGTTAACGGACGCGGCATGTACCGCTTTGCCGAGCTTGCCGATGTCGACTCCATCGTGATGGACCGTGACCCCGATAATGCCGTCGCCACCTCAATCGCCGAGATCGTCGACAACGCCCGCCCAAATCTCCTCATCGCCGGCGCTTAAACAAAAACCACCACAAAGGTCTCCTTTGTGGTGGTTGAGCATCAGAAGTGAATGTGTCGCTACTTGGACAGCTCGTCGGCGAGAACCTCGATCTGAGCGCGCGAGGCGTCGTTGAGCGAGCCCAGCACGGTCACCTTGTTCTGCGCCAGGGTGATGTCCTTCATGCCCTCGAGCTCCTTGGTCATAACCTTGGCAGCGGCGGGCGCCCAGGAGCCGGCCTCAACGAGCGCCACCGTACGGTTCTGATAGGCGTGCTCGGCAAGCGTGTGGATAAAGGTGCTCATGAACGGGAAGATCTCGCCCTGATAGGTGATGGAAGCGAGCACCAGACGGTCGTAGCGGAACGCATCCTCAACGGCCTCGGCCATGTCGTCGCGAGCCAGGTCAAAGACGGAGACCTTCTGGCCGCGAGCATCAAGCGCTGCGGCGAGCTCCTCGACGGCAGCCTTCAGATGGCCATACACGCTCGCATAGGCGATCGTGATGCCCTCGTCCTCGGGCTGATAACTCGACCAGGTGTTATAGGTGTCGAGGTAATAGCCCAGGTTCTCGGTCAGTACGGGGCCGTGGAGCGGACAGATGATCTGGATATCCAGATCGGCAGCCTTCTTGAGCACGGTCTGCACGAATTTGCCGAACTTACCGACGATGCCAAAGTAGTAGCGGCGCGCTTCGCAAGCCCAGCCTTCCGGGTCCTCGATGTCGTTGGCGCCGAACTTGCCAAAGCCGTCGGCACTAAAGAGCACCTTGTCGGTGGACTCGTAGGAGAAGATCACCTCGGGCCAGTGCACGTTGGGGGCGCCGACAAACGTTAGGCTGTGGCCACCCAGGTCGAGCACGTCGCCCTCTTTGACGACCATCTTACGCTCGGGGTAGTCGGTGCCAAAGAAGTTGACCATCATGCGGAAGGCGCCCATGCTGGCCACGATCTGAGCCTGGGGATAGCGCTCCATAAAGGCGGCGATGCCAGCGGAGTGATCGGGCTCCATATGGTGAACGACCAGGTAATCGGGCGTACGGCCATCGAGCACGGCCTCGATGTTGCCGAGCCACTCGTCAACAAAACCGCCGTCGACTGAATCGGCGACAGCGATCTTTTCGCCCAAGACAACGTAGCTGTTGTATGCCATACCATTCTCGGACACATCGTACTGGCCCTCGAACAGGTCAATGTCGTGATCGTCGACGCCAACGTAGCGGATATCCTTGGTGATCTCCATCAGGCAAAGCCTCCTAGATAGACAAAAGAGCCCGTCTATCATAGCACTCGGCTGCATCCCAACAGCTATCTGCCGGCATCCTTACCGATTGTTATTGAAATGCGATAAAACGCCGTTTATCAGCACAAACTATGCGCGCGGTATCGCCGTGCTATGTCGAATGATGAGTTGTCCGGGAATACGAATGGCAACAGTTTTGCCCGCCGTACCCGCCTCGGGGACCGCATGCTCGAATACCTCGCGTCCGCGCTGATGTAGATCGAATCGCACGGTCGTGAGCTCGTTGTGTGCGACAAAATCATCGAGCGAATCGTCGACGCCCACCACGCTCACGTCCTCGGGCACGCGCAGGCCGCTATCGCGCAGCGCGGCAATCGCGCCATTTGCCATCTGATCGTTTGCCGCATAGATCGCCGTCATGGCGCGGTCATGCTCGGCCAGGTACCTGCCGGCCTCGTAACCGCTGTTAGCAGACCAGTCGCCCTCGAGCGGCTCTGCCGGCTCGATGTGTTTACGCTCGAGCGCATCCTGCCAACCGGCGCGACGAAATTGCTCGTCGACCGAGAACGACGGGCCGCCAATATAGCGAATCTGCTCGTGCCCCAGCTCAAACAGATGGTCCATAAGCAACAGCGAGCAGCCGTAATGGTCGGAATCGACTGTGGTCACGCGCGGATGCGCGTACATGGTAACGATAACTGTGCCAATGCCCGGCAGTGGATCAAACGTCTCAAAATCGGGCGCCATGCGACTCATGCCGATGATGATGCCGTCCACCGGCAATGCAGCCATACGACGCGTGGCCTCGGCAAGCGAAAACTCCTCGGTCTTGGACATCTCGACCAGCGTGATGGCGCAATTATGCTCGCGAGCAGCGCTGGCGATGCCGTCGATCATTGAGAGGTTGCCAAACTTGGTGACATCGTTGACGCACAGACCGACCGAATGGTAGCGGCCGTCGCGCAGCGAGCGACCGGCATAACTCGGACGAAAGCCGAGCTCTTGCATAGCGGCCTGCACGCGCTGGCGCGTCTGCTCGTTAACGTTGGGCAAGCCGTTGGCGACGCGCGAAACCGTCTGCTGCGAAACGCCAGCAGCGCGGGCGACGTCGGCCATGGAGACCGGACGCGAACTGGTATCGTTGGACGGGCGCCTTGCCATAAAGATCACCTTCGCTCCAGTAGGAAGCCTAAATACCCCATGCGGAATTGCAGATCACACGGGAGGCTTTGTTGTCTATCGATAATGTTAACGTACTCTACTATACCTATCAGCAGTTATGCAGCGCCCCCAACACCACCTGAATACCGTTCACGGCTCATTTTCGACCGATTGCAGGAAAGCGAAGAAGTCCGTGGTTCCTGGCTATGAGTACGTTAACATAAGGCGTAACACCCCGATACCATGATGGCCCGCGCTCCGGGCGCGCAGGCCATGGCGTCGTATTCGAAAGGACGCTCATGATTACCACAACTCCGTTCGGCACCGCCCCCAGCGGCTCGCCGGTTACGGTCTATAACCTTGTTTGCGCGGGTGCCCGCGTGCGCGTCATGGACTATGGCGCGACCATCCTTGGCATCGAGGTTCCCGATGCCTCAGGCGATGTTGCCGACATCGCGCTCGGCTTCGATGCTCTCGATGGCTACTTCGACAATCCGGCGTGCTACGGCGGAACTATTGGCCCTTCGACCAACCGAACGGATAAAGGCCAAACCGAGATTGCCGGCACGGTCTATCAGATGGCATGCAACGATGGTCCTGACAAATCCAATAATCTGCACACCGACCTTGAGCATGGCCTTCATAAGCGCGTGTGGAACGCCACAGTCGATGAGATTACCAACACGGTGAGTTTTACATGCCAGTTGGCCGACGGCGAACTGGGCCTCCCGGGCAACCGCACCTTTACCGTTGCCTATGCCCTGCAGGCGGGGCCAACGGGTGCCGCAGAGCTCACCTGCACGCAGAGCTGCGTTACCGATGCCGACACCTTCGTCAACATGACCAACCACACGTACTTCAACCTTGCGGGGCACGATGCCGGCACGGTTCTGGACCAGGTCGCGACTATCGACGCCGAGGCTTTCCTCCCCCAGCGCCAGGACAACGTCTCTTCTGGCGAGGTTCGCCCCGTGGTCGGCACGCCATTCGATTTCCGCTTACCCAAGGCGCTCGGCCGCGACATCGATGCGAACGACGAGCAGCTCAAGATTGCACGGGGCTTTGACCATTGTTTCTGCCTGGATGGCTTCGCCCCTGACGCCGACCCGCGCCACGCACTGCACTTGCAAGATCCAAACTCGCGCCGCACGCTCGACATCTTCGTAACCGCACCGGGCGCACATCTGTATACCGGCAACTGGCTCAGCGATATCGACGCCAAAGACGGCTGCAGCTACGGTCCTCGCGACGGCGTCGCATTTGAGCCCGAGTTTTGGCCTGACAACAACCATCACACAGATTGGGCGCATCCCGTCTGCACACCTGACCACCCGTTTAGCTCGACGATCGTCTACCGATTCTCGACCGTTTGTTAACCCACCCTCGTCGAGGTGCGAGGGAGCAGCGTTATGACTCCCGCTTACTCCCTTGCACCTTGATATGTTTACGTACTCATAAGCAAAGCCCGATAACTCGGGATAACCAAGAAAGGAAGACACCATGACCGCCCCCGACGATAAAATGCTCGCCACGCTCACCAAGCTGTTTGAGGAGGAGTTTGGCCCCATCGGCGATCGCCAGGTGCTCTATGTACACGCGCCCGGCCGTTCCGAAATCAGCGGCAACCACACCGACCACGAGGGCGGCCACGTCATCGCCGGCTCGCTCGATGTCGCCGTTGACGGCATTGCCGTGGCAACCGACACCAACAGGGTCCGCGTTGCCGATGAGGGCTACCCCACCTTTGAGATCACACTCGACACGCTGGATGTTCAGGAGTCCGAGAAGGGCACGTCCGCGAGCCTCGTCCGCGGCATGGCCCACGAAATCGCTGCTCTGGGCGTTGAGCCCCAGGGCTTCGACTTCGCCTTCACCTGCTCCGTCCCCTCGGGCGGCGGTCTTTCCAGCTCTGCCGCCGTCGAGGCGGCTTACGGCCGCGCCATGGAGACGCTCTGGGGTGTGCCCGCCATTGAGCCCGTCGCGCTCGCCCAGATGAGCCAGCGCACCGAGAACAACTATTACGGCAAGCCCTGCGGTCTTATGGATCAGGCGGCTGTGTGCCTGGGCGGCCTCGCCTACATGGACTTTGAGGATCAGGCTCAGCCTAAGACCCAGAAGCTCGAGCTCAACTTTGAGGATCACGGCTATGCGCTTGTGCTCGTTAAGGTTGGCGCCGACCATGTGGCGGCTACCGACGACTACGCCGCCGTTCCGCGCGAGATGCAGGACGTCGCCGCCGAGTTTGGCAAGGCACGCCTGTGCGAGGTCAACGTTGCCGACTTTGACGCCAAGCTCCCCGAGCTGCGCGCCAAGCTGGGCGACCGCGCTTGCCTGCGTGCCGTTCACTACTGGTACGAGAACGGCCTGGTCGACAAGCGCTGGGCAGCCCTGAACGCTGGCGACATTGACCAGTTCCTGGTCCTGACGCGCGAGTCCGGCGCCAGCTCCGCCATGTACCTGCAGAATGTTGTTGCCAAGCTGGGTTCCGAGCAGCCTTCCATGTATGCCCTGGCGCTGGCCGAGCACGTGCTCGACGGCCGCGGCGCCGTCCGTATCCACGGTGGCGGCTTTGGTGGCACCATCCAGGCCTTCGTGCCGCTCGATCTGGTCGACACCTTCATTGCCAAGATGAACGGCTGGCTGGGCGAGGGCTCTGCCCGTCACTACGCCATCTCTGACAAGGGGGCTTACGCGGCATGGCTGTAATGACTGACGTGCGAGAGGCCGCGCAGAACCTGATCGAGTACGCCATCCACCGATCGATGATCGGCCAGGACGACCGGATCTGGGCATACAACACCATTTTGGAGTGCATCGGCGCCACGGGTCCCGCACTCGATATGGCCTGGGCGCTCCAGGTTGAGAAACTCTCGCTCTTGCACCCCGATACCCTGCCCGACTTTGACCTAGAGGGCACGCTTGCCGCGTTTTCCGAGGCCGCCGTTGCCAATGGTGCCGTCGAGGACACGGCGTCGGGCCGCGACCGCATCGCCATGCGCATCATGGGTATGCTCATGCCGAGGCCTTCGGTTGTAAACGAAGAGTTCAACGGACGTATGGGCGTCAACGAGCCTCGCGCCGCGACCGACTGGTTCTACGGCCTGTGCTGCGACGCCGGCTACGTGCGCCGTGCCGCCATCGCACGCAACATCAAATGGAGCACCCCCACCAACTGGGGTGACCTCGAGATCACCATCAACCTGTCCAAGCCCGAGAAGGACCCGCGCGACATCGCTGCCGCCGGCGCCGCAAAGAACACGGGCGAGAAGTATCCCGCCTGCCAGCTGTGCATCGAAAACGAGGGCTACCCGGGACGCTCCGCCGCAGCCGACGGCGGCGCTCACCCCGCTCGCCAAAACCTGCGCATTATCCCCATCCAGCTCAACGGCGAGCGCTGGGGCTTCCAGTACAGCCCGTACGCCTACTTTAACGAGCACTGCATTGCCATGAGCTCCGAGCATCGTCCGATGCACGTCGACCGCAAGGGCCTGACTTGCCTGCTCGACTTTGTGGACCTGTTCCCGCATTACTTCATCGGCTCCAACGCCGACCTGCCTATCGTGGGCGGCTCGATTCTGTCGCACGACCACTTCCAGGGCGGCGCGCACGAGTTCCCCATGATGCATGCCACCGAGGTCTCGCAGTTTAGCATGCCAGGTTTTGACCAGGTCACCGGCACTGTGCTGCAGTGGCCGCTCTCGGTGCTGCGCCTGCGCTCGCATGACCGCGCTCAGCTGCTCGACGCTGCCGAGAAGATTATCCTCGCCTGGCGCGAGTGGACCGACGAGTCTGTGGGCGTTATCGCGCACACGGCCGACGGCGTAGCGCACAACACCGTGACGCCCGTCATCCGCCGCGTCGACTCCCGCGGCAACGCCGGCGGCGAGATTTACGAGGCCTACCTGGCGCTTCGCTGCAATATCACGACCGACGAGCATCCGCTGGGCGTTTTCCACCCGCATGCCGAGTATCACCACATTAAGAAGGAGAACATCGGCCTGATCGAGGTTATGGGCCTGGCTATTCTTCCGCCGCGCCTGGTTCCCGAGCTCGGCGCTGTCCGCGAGCACCTGCTGGCAGCCAAAGCCGATACCAGCTACGACCTTGCCAGTGCGCTCGAGGGCGACGACCTTTGCCGCAGCCATGCCGCGTGGGCCGAGGACGTCTATGCCCGCCGCGCCGACGAGCTTACGGCGGATAGCGCCATCGGCATCCTGCACGAGGAGGTCGGCGTAGTGTTTGGCCACGTGCTCGACAACGCCGGCGTCTTTAAGTGGGACGAAGCCGGCCGCGCCGCCCAGCAGCGCTTTATCGACTCACTGTAATGATCCCTTGGAGACGGAGGAAAACGGATCATTTCGTCTTCAAGACAACGGCGCCCGCCGGCAACATCGCC
>CAJJZM010000008.1:0-32408 GCA_905197595.1 uncultured Collinsella sp. | reverse complement strand
GGCAAAGCCCGGTGAAACGGTGCTGGACCTCTGCGCGGCCCCCGGCGGCAAGACGACGCAGATCGCCGCCCTCACGCAGGGGCAGGCGCACCTTACCGCCTGCGAGATGAGCATTCCCCGCGCCGAGAAGCTCGAAGCCAACCTCCACCGCCAAGGCGCAAAAAACGTGCCCGTCATGCGCATCGACGCACGCGAGCTCGACGAGTTCTTCCGCTTTGACCGCATCCTGCTCGACGCCCCCTGCACCGGCACGGGCACCGTCATCAGCGGCAACGAGAAAAGCCTGCGCGGCCTGACCGAGCAGCTGCTGAGCAAGTGTGCCCGCTCGCAGCGAGCACTTCTGGACCGCGCCATGGGAGCCCTTAAACCGGGCGGCACGCTCGTCTATTCGACTTGTTCGATCTTGCCGCAGGAAAACGAGGACGCCCTGCAAGAGGCCCTCGACAAGCACATGGATTGCGAGCTTATCCCCCTCGACGGCACGCCGAGCGAAAGTGAAACGCGCCGTGCTCAGGAAGTTGGCGAAGAGCCACGCATCGAGTGCAACGCCCTCACCGAGGCCATCGCCGCCAGCCACGTCTCGTCCGTCGCCAACGGTATGCCCGGCACGCTGACCATTCCGCCTAGCCGCGACTTTGAGGGCTTCTACATTGCCCTGATCCGAAAACGCAGCTAGCGCACGGATCCAAAACTCAACAAGCTATCTCTGTGCGCGTTTGCCCTGCTGGTCGCGATGCTGTTTAAGCATCGCGCGCTCCTTGCGTTCGACCCTTTTGCCCTTAATGGCCGTGACCACAAAGTAGATGACCGCGGCGGCAACGATTGCGCCCACACACAGGCCAATCGAGCCCAACATTGCTGTCAATTCCATACCGCGTCACCTCTCTTTTAAACGGGACTTTCAAGATAGCACCTCGATCCCCGCCACCACAGCTCCTTCACGTTCGCCGCCCTTCGGTCTAACGGAGGACGCGGCGGGGAAAAATCAACTCGTCAAACGATTTAGCAAGCACAACGCTGCCGGTACCCTGCCGGCCGTCATCACATAGAATCGAGCCTCCATGGATACCCTCAACGATCTAAACGAGCGCGTCGACGCCTTCGTCGGCACCAGCTCCTTCGACACGCCTGCCGCGGCAAACGACCAAGCTCCCATCGATGTGCCCGCCGAGGTTCACGAAGACATCGTCGCCTCGGTCGATTTCTCCGAGGTCGAGCTCGCAGACGAGTTCACCGAGCCCCAGGTAGCCGTCACGCCCAACGGCCTGCTCCCTATGGAGCCCCTGCCCATCGACGGACGTCTGCGCAAGGCTGCCCTTCGCATGCCCGACGAGATCGAGGAGGCCAGCGGCTTCACGCTCTTCGGCCGCCGCATCAAGTCGCTCATTTACACCACCGATGTCGCGGTTATCCGCAACTCCAACGCCGATGCCGTCTTTGCCGTTTACCCCTTCACGCCGCAGCCGGCCATTACGCAGGCACTGTTGACCGTCGCCGAGTGCCCGGTCTTTGTAGGCGTGGGCGGCGGAACTACGACCGGTAAGCGCTCCGTTCAGATGGCAGCCGTCTCCGAGATGCAGGGCGCGGCGGGCTGTGTGGTCAACTCCCCCGCCACCGCCGAGATGGTCGAGCACATCACCAACATCGCCGACATCCCCGTCATCGCCACGGTCGTACGTTGCGACGACGATGCTCACGCAAAGGTGCGCGCCGGCGCCAAGATTCTTAACATCGCCGCTGGCAAAAACACGCCGCAGGTCCTGCGTGAACTGCGCGAGCACTATCCCAACCTGCCGCTCATCGCGCCGGGCGGCAAGACGCCCGAGAGCATCCGCGAGACCATCGCCGCCGGCGCCAACGCCATCATCTGGACGCCGCCTTCGGCCCAGCAGCTACAGACCGACATGATGCAGCGTTATCGCAAGATGAAGGAAGACGCCACACCTGTCATCTCGCGCGACGATGTGCCCATTATCGACCAGGTCGCCGCCGCCGAAGTCAGCCAGGTCGAGAACATGAATCCCGACGTGCCGATTCCCGACGAGGTCATCGAGCGCGTCGCTTCGATCCACGAGCGCGTCGAGGAGCGTCGCGCCAACCGCGGGCTCAAGCCCTCACTGCACGGCTTTTTCTTCCGAGGAAAGAAACGCTAGCAAAACATCTTGGCCCGCCCCACAAACGTGAGGCGGGCCGTTTTCGTTTGAGCAATCATGCAGCGATGTGATGGGGCAAATTAATCCACGCGCTTGTCGCCCATAAAGAAGAGCGCCACCGTACCAGGTCCGGTATGCGAGCCAATCAGAGTACCGATGTTATTGATCTCAATCTTGCCTTTGAGCTGCGGAACCTGTTCCTCAATCAGCGCCGCAACTGCCTCGGCATCCTCGCGGCACGCCGAGTGCGACATGATGCACTTACCCGAATAATCCGCACCGTCCTGCACGTGTGCCATCATGGTCTTAGCCATCTCGGAAATCGCGCGCTTCTTAGTGCGAATCTTCTCACGTGGCGACAGCTTGCCGTCGCAATCGACCGTCATAAGCGGGCAAATCTTAAGCGCCGTGCCGATGATCGCACTCGCAGCCGAAATGCGACCGCCGCGCAGGTAGCTCGACAGATCGGTCGAGAAGAACCAGTGGTGCAGGTTGAGCTTGTGCTCCTCGATCCAGGCAGCCGTCTCGTCGAGTGAAGCCCCGCTATCGCGCACATCGGCGGCATATTCCAGCAACAGGCCAAAGCCCGAAGACGCCCCCAGCGAATCGATGACGCGCACCTTGCCGCCCTGGGGATAGCGATCCGCGAGCATCTGCGCCGCAACGCAGGCCGATCCATACGTGCCCGAAATACCCGACGACAACGTCAGGTGCAGCACGTCTTTGCCCTCGGCAACAAGCGGCTCCCAAAACTCTTCGTACTCACCCACGCTCACCTGAGACGTCTTGGGCATGGCGCCCGCGGATATCTGGGCAAAAAACTCGTCCGGCGTAATCGACTGATACAGATCGTCCGTATAGACAACATCGTCGATCTCGTAATGAAAACACACGACAGGGATATTGCGCGATTCAAAGAACTCCCGAGTTCGATCGGCGGCGGATTCACAGGTCAGGACAAAATCACTCATATGAGGCTCCTTACGTATAGTTATAAAAATTATCGCACAGCAAGCATAAATACGGTACAAATGTCCACTATTTACCAAATAGAGCCAAAGGTGGTGAACATCTTTACCGTCATCATCTCTATCGATCCCGGAGGCATACGTCTGTAAAAACGACCCTACGTCTCCACTCAACCGCCATATCTACCTCCACTAAATCGATTTACCAAACCGTTCGGCTAACAATTCGGCTGCCCATCCCCAATCGAAACAAAAGCGGCGCATACTGATAAACGTTTTACACTGTTTATCAGTTTTACCAGCCCTATCGGAAGGTGTTTCATGGTCGCATTCGATCGCAATCCGCAAGACTTCAAGTATCTGCGCCTGCTGTCGAGACAGTTTCCCACCGAGCAATCCGCGTTTACCGAGATCATCAACCTCTCGGCCATCCTCAACCTGCCCAAAGGCACTGAGCATTTTATGAGCGACGTGCATGGCGAGTACGAAGCCTTTATGCACATCCTCAACAACTGCTCGGGCGTCGTGCGCGAGCATGTCGACGAAATCTTTGGCGAAACGCTCTCCTTTGACGAGAAGGGCGAGCTGTGCACGCTCATCTACTACCCGCGCGAGAAGATCGAGCTGGTCCGCAGCCAGCGCGAGGACTCGCCCACCTGGTACAAGACGATACTTGACCAGCTCATCATGGTTGCCCGGTCGCTTTCGAGCCGCTATACGCGCTCCAAGGTGCGTAAGGCCATCCCGCGCGATTACGCCTACATCATCGACGAGTTGTTGCACACGCACCCGGACGAGAACAACTATCGCGTGCGCTATCACGAGCGCATCGTGGAATCCATCCTGGAGACCGCAAGCGCCGACGACTTTATCGAGTCGCTTGCCTCGCTCATCAAGCGCCTGGCCGTCGACCACCTGCACCTAGTGGGCGACATCTTCGACCGCGGTGGCGGCGCGGCCAAGATTATGGACCGCCTGCTCACCTACCATTCGCTCGACATCCAGTGGGGCAACCACGACCTGCTGTGGATGGGCGCTGCGGCCGGTGAGCCCGCCTGCATCGCCACGGTGCTGCGCAACAACCTACGCTACGACAATTACGAGATCCTGGAGAACGACTACGGCATCTCGCTGCGTGAGCTTGTCGCCTTTGCCGATGCCACCTACACCGACGGTGAGCCCATCACCCCGCTGATCAAGGCCATCAACGTGCTGCTCTTTAAGCTCGAGGGCCAGATTATCCAGCGCCACCCCGAGTTCGATATGACCGACCGCCTGTTACTCGACAAAATCGATCACGACACCGGCACGGTCACGCTCGCCGACGGCAGCGTGTGGCCGCTCACGACCAATGACTTCCCCACCGTCGACCCGGCGGACCCCTATTCGCTCACGCCCCAAGAGCAGCACATCATCGACAAGCTCGTGTCCGAGTTTGTCACCGCCGATCACCTGCATCGCCATATCGATTTCCTCTATTCCCACGGCTCGATGTACAAGGTCGCCAACGGCAACCTGCTGTTCCATGGCTGCGTGCCGCTCAACGAAGACGGCACCTTTAGCAGCATGAACTGCCTGGGCACCTGGCACGCTGGCCGCGATTATCTCGATTTTTGCGACCACATCGCCCGCCGCGCCTGGCGCGTGGGCGACCGCGACGCTCTCGACTGGATGTGGTACCTGTGGATTGGCTTTAACTCACCCGCCAGCGGACGCCTGGTGCGTACCTTTGAGCGCGCCTATATCGCCGACAAGAGCACCTGGGTCGAGCCGATGGACCCGTACTTTACGCTTACCAAGTCGCCCTCGGTCTGCGACGACATCATGCGCGAGTTTGGCGTCGCGCCCATGGCATGCTCACCGACCGGTCACATCATCAACGGCCACACGCCCGTTAAAACCACCAAGGGCGAGCAGCCCATCCGCGCCGAGGGCAAGCTGCTGGTCATCGATGGCGGATTCTGCCGCGCTTACCATCCCAAGACGGGCATCGCCGGCTACACGCTTATCTCGAGCTCGCGCGGCTGCCGCCTCAAGTCGCACCGGGCCTTTACGACGGTTGCCGAGGCACTCACGCGCAACGTGGACATCGAAAGCGAGACCAACCGCTTTGACGAGGCCGACCGCCGCCGCATGGTGAGCGACACTGATACCGGTGCCAAGATCCGCAGCCAGATCCAGGACCTACGCCAACTGCTCGATGCATATAGAAACGGTGCTATCGAGGAGCGCGCCTAGCTCCACCCGCGGGGATTGGCTAAACTTGCTGAGTTTGTCATCCCCGCGGCGCTTCGGCGCCAGCTTAAGGCAGGTACCATGCAAAAGCTCCTTGCGCAGATCATGAAATTTGGCGTCGTCGGTGTCATTGCCACGGTCATCGACTTTGGCATTATGAATCTGCTCCACTACGGTCTGGGCCTCAACATCCTAATCGCCAATACCAGCGGCTTTATCATCTCACTCATCTTTAACTACCTCGCCAGCATGAAGTACGTGTTTGCGCACAAGGAGGGCATGAGCCGCCGCCGCGAGTTCATTATCTTTGTCGTGTTGTCCGTGATCGGCTTGGCTCTCAACGACGGTATCGTGCTGGCGCTCAACACCGGCTTGGGGCTCGAGGCCAATATCGCCAAGATTTGCGCCACCGCGCTTGTCATGGTCTACAACTTTGTGACCCGAAAGATCTTCCTGGAGGGCGACGAGACCAAATAGCTCGACACACCTGCAGCATTACGGCGCCCACGGACGACGCGCGCTCAGCGCAGTATCGTCCGTGGGTGCCGCTCGTTTACGGGCAAATTTTCAACGTTTGCGGATTAGCTCTTGAAAATTTGGCGAGTTCGTATAGTTCTTGGCAAGGACCTTACGTTTCCCTTTCAAAAGCTCTAAAGTATCCTCTGCTCGATTCATCAACGCATTGGATGTGATTACGTGCGCAAGGCACTGGCACAACCTCATACTAAGCAGTTCCTCAAGTTCGCTGTCGTGGGCCTTATCTCCTTTGGCATCGACTGGGGTATGCTCATTGCGCTCGTCGAGCTGTTTCACCTCGACTTTTTGATGAGCACCACGGTTTCGTTCATCACGTCCGTCGTGGTCAACTACTGGCTCAGCATGAAGTACGTGTTCGACCATCGCGAGGGCATGAGCCGCAAGCGCGAGTTCACGATCTTCACCATCCTGTCGGTGATCGGTCTGGGCCTCAACGACCTGTACATGTTTGTGGGTGTCACGTTTTTGAGCATCGGCTACCAGGCCATGAAGGCCATCGCCACGTTCCTCGTCACCTGGTACAACTACTTCAGCCGCCGCTTCTTCCTCGAGGGCGCACGGTCGTAGTCGATTCACTACTTGCTTGAATGTATAACCGGCTGGAATTCCCATTCCAACCGGTTTTTTATTTGTCGAGGTCCCCGGCGACCCAGTCCTCTACGCATGAAAAACGGGCGGCCCGGATGCTTATCCGAACCGCCCGTTTGGTGCGATATGTCGAGGCCTCTAGCCTGTAACGTAATACCAGACCACGTTGTCGCCGTTGGAGAGAACGTAGTTGCTGCAGGCCGTCATGGGCGTTGTGCCGTTGACGGAGTACATCCAGCCACTCGTGCCGCCGTACTGTTTCTCGGCCAAACCACCAATCGCGGAGACATACGTGCCGTACGACGAGCCATGTGCGTTGACAGAAAGGCCCAGCGCGCACAGGGCATCGTAGACGGTAGCACCTTCGTCAAAGGTAAAGGTGCCACCAGAGGACACAGGATTGCCCACGGCGCTCGATGTGACCGAAACCGTTACCGTTACGTAGTTGGACTCCTGCGAGCCGCCCTGACCGCCCGAGGGAGCGCTTCCGCCATTAGAGCTGGAGGCTCCATCAGACGACTGACCGCCGCCCGAAGAAGCACCGCCAGACACATTGGAAGTATCGCCGGCTCCCGTATTCTGGGCAGCGGATTTATCTCCAGACTTCTTGCCGTCCCGACCATCGGACTTCTTACTATCCGAGCTTTTATCCGATTCCTTGTTTGAAGACTCGGAATCGTCCTTGGACTCATCCTTTGCGTCATTCGATGACTTGGAATCCTTGGAACTGGCCTCGACCGAAGTCGTAGTCGAGCCAGACGCCTTGGTGTCCTTGGTGACGACGCTCTCCCCCGTCACGGTCTGAATGATCCAGTCGATGGACCAGGCACCGCTTGTGGAAGGATGGACGAAACCCAGCGAGACGACGATCAGAATGGTGCACACGGCAGTCAGAACACCAAGGAGCGCCTTGCGACGAGGGGCGGACGCCGCCGAAGCGGCGCCCTGGTGCTTTGCATCGTCGAACTGAATGAACGAGGAATCTGGTTGCTTGGGGTCAGCGTCCTTGGATTTATTGGACACAGCCCTCACCTACCGACGTTTGGTGAACACGAGCACGCCGACGATGGCGAGACCGATGACGCCGGCGGCAACGCCAACAATGGCGAGCGGGTTGATGCCAGTCTCCTGCTCGGAAGCACTAGAGGACTTCTTAGCAGTGGTCGTGGAAACAGCACCCGTATCGGACTTGGAATCGGACTTCTTGTCGGACTTGCTGTCCTTCTTGTCAGACTTCTTGTCAGACTTCTTGTCAGACTTCTTCTCGTCCTTCTTATCGGACTTATCGGCGTCCTTCTTGTCGGACTTGTTGTCCTTGGTCTCGGTCTTGGTCGACACCGTCGTCTTGGTCGTCGGCTTATGACCCGGGGCGATAGCGCCGCCGACCTGCTGGCCCTTCGTGCCGGAGCCGGAACCCGTGCCCGTGCCAGCACCGGAACCGTTGCCAGCGCCACCGTTGCCACCATTAGTGCCAGAACCACCATTGCCGCCAGGGTTAACAGCATTCTTGGTCCACTTGGCATACAGCGTCAGATCGGCCGTCACTGGCGTACTGAAGTCATACGCCTGCGTGCAAGCCTCATCGGTGAACCAACCGCCGAAAGTGTAGCCCTTGCACTGTGGCTGAGTCGAGGGCTCCGTCGCCGCCTTGCCTTCCTTCACGCGTTGAGAATCGGGCATCGCCGCATCCTTACCGTTGGCGTCGAACGTCACGGTATAGCGTTTGACCCTTTGGCCATTACCCTTGACAGCAAACAGCTTGCCCGAGTCATTGACATAGTAGAGTGAACCATCGGATCCGACCGAAATAGAAGCCATGCAGTACTGCTGGTCGCCCGCCACGGGCGTATAAAGCAGTTCGGCCTCGTCATCGCCAATACGGTAACGATAGATGCCGCCCGGGTTGTTGTTGGACGTAAAGTAGACGTACGTCTCGCCATTCTGGACAGAAACGACCGGCTGCGACTTTACATCACCGCCGCCCGAAGCCCCCTGACGAATATAGCTACCGTCCGCCTTGCAAATGGAATAGTCCACGGAAAGCGTCTCGGCATCAATCACTGCAAGCTGACCGTAGTGATACGTGTACTTGTTCTGATAACCGCCCATAAAGGATTCGGTCGATGAGCCTCCGACCACAATCTTGCCGTTGGCCAGCACCGGCGTCGAGGTCGAGCTGCCACCAAACGTCACCTTGCCAAGCTCAGAAAGGGTTCCGTCCGTTCCAACCGAAAGCTTATGCAAAACGCCATCGGCGCTCACGACATAGGCAATCGATCCATCGACCAGCACCGTCGTGCGCACGCGCTCGGCAATCTTGAGCGACGCAACGGTCTTTCCAGTTTCGGGGTCGACCGTGCTCACCGTACCGGAATCATCTGCGATGACGCCATAATTGCCCGAGAACGCCAAGCCGGCCCAGTAATAGCCCTTGCTGTTCTCGTTCTTATGCTGCCACATAACCTTGCCATCGGAGATGCGCACGCAGAGCAGGTAGCCGTCGCTCGAGTCGGACCAGCTGGCCGATGCCGTCCCAAAGTAGGCAAAGCCGTCACGAACCGTAATGGACGCAAGAGACTGCTGAGCACCATCGGGGCCAGCAGGCAACTCATCGGTTACCCAAACCGTCGCCAGAGCATCAACCGTCAGCGCCTGCAGGCGACCGCTCGAAAGCGGCACGAGCATCACGCCGCCAGTGTATACCATACGCGAGGTCGAATCGATCTTTGCCGCCAAAGGCGATTCGGCAACGGTCTCACCCGTGTCGACATCTTTCTTGAGCAGCTTGGAACCAACGGCCACGTAGAGGTAGTCACCGACCAGCAACGGGTCGGAAATACCCTTGCTCCATTCGTTCGAGCCCTTGAGCTCGCTCACCCATTTTGCCTCAGCGTCTTTCGTGGGCACAGGAGCGTCGGTTACTTTGTCGGCGCTCGTATAACCAGGCCAATCGCTATCCCAGTTAGGACGTGCGGCACCCGGGTCAACAACAACACTGTCGACGCCGGGCACAGTATCGCCGGGAGCAAAAGCCCAGACGATTTTGTCGCCAGACTTGAGCACATAATCGCTATCGAGCTGAGACCCAGGAACGCCGTTGACAAAGAACGACCATGCACCCGACAGCTCGATGCCATCAAGCGGAGATACGAGACTATAGACGCCCCAATAGCCAAATTCGTCGTACATTTTTGACTTTATGCCAAGGGCATCGAAGTAAGCAGCGGAGGCATCCTTGATCGACGTGCCCTTAACAAACACCTGGATCGACGGGTTCGTCCAACGCTGAGCTATCCCGGTCTTTTTGCCAATAATCTCCATCGTGACGGAAACCTGCTCGGGTGCGGGGTCGCCGTACTTCGAGTAGCACCAGACGTCGGAGTCGCCGTCCTTGAGCGTGTAGCCGCCCGCGCCGACCTCGGAGGCGCTGCCGTTGACGAACAGCTGCCAGTACGCGCCGGTCGCCGAGTCGTAGCCGAGCTTGCGGTCCTTATCGAAGGGCGACGTGATCGTGTTGAGCGCCCAGCCCCAGGTGCCGTTGGGATCATAATCGGTGGTCAGGCCGGCCTGCTTGAAGAGCTGCTCGGAGAGGTCGGCCGCGGTCGAGCCCTCCTTCAGCGTGATCCGCTGCGCGGCGGCCCAGGTCTGCTGGGCGCCCTTGGCGTCGGTGCCGACGACGGAGCACGTGGCAGAGACATCCTGGCTCTCGGCCTTGGCAGGCTGAGTCTTGGCCTCTCCAGCGGCAGAGACAACGGCGGCGTCCTGCTTCGAGGCATCGGACGTCGATGCAACCGGCGCCTCATTGCCTGCAGCGCTATCGTCCTCAGTCTTGTCGGTAGGGCCCGAAGTTGTCGCGGCGGCATCTTGCTCGGCAGTGCCCCCATTCGCCACCACGCCGCTCGCATTGAGGTCGGCAGCGGGGCTTGTCGCGGACTCACCAGAGCCGTTCTCGGCAGGCGTCGCAGCCTGAGCCACAGCCCCGGCAATGCCCTCGGCGCCCTCGGCCCACAGCTGAGCCGGCGTGGTGCCAAAGGCCATCGCGAAGGCCAGGAATGCCACCAGGCCGCGCTTGGCTACGCCGCGCGCAATTGCGCCACGGCGATGCGAGACGCGCTGGCGCTCGTCCACAAACATATCCATTTGTCTCCCATTGTCTGTACTTGGAGCGTTGCCTTGAGGCTGCCCCACGTCATCGCGCATGTTGCGCTCGAGTTCCCCCATCGGGGTCCCCCTTCACTCCAGAGCCCTATGCACACCGGCGGCATACGCCGCAGCCGCATGCAAGATGGGAGGCGATCCGACTTAACCTTAACGACTCGGGCACGTCGTCCGATCTGCGACGCGAACATCCCGAGCCAAGAGGAATTACGGTTACTGGTACAGCCGGGGACTTGCACCCCAATTCTCCCAAACGCGCAGGTAAACCGCGCATTCGTGCGTCTCCGCACCACCATCTAGGCCATCGATTATTACCGTCAAAATGGTATCACGCAAAAGGGCCTCGCACGCAGGCGAAGCCCAAGGTAAAAGCTATTGTTTGCGATAGGAAAATGCGGTGACGGTCGCGGCCTCTAGTGCTTGCCGCCGTGACTGTTGAGCCAGATATTGCGGCCCAGCATAAGCGCCAGCACCAGTGCGCTGACGTAGCCCATAAAGCCAATGACCGGGATACCAAACACAACCGGCTCGATGCGCGCGTAGTACACCACCGACGAACCGATAAACAGGCCAGCAATCACAATTGCCATCGACATACGGTCGATAATTCCGCCCAGCTGTCGCAGCGCTTTATCGCTGCTCATGATCTGCGTGTTCACCTTAAGCTGGCCGCGCGTGAGCATACGCGAAGCCAAGCCCAGATACTCGGCCGCCTCGAGCGAACCTTTTGCCGCGCGATAGCTGCTCGCGGCAAGATCGCGTCCCATATCACGCACGCGCGCATAGGTGCTTTTTTCGTTTTTGATGTGCGTCTGGATAATCTGGATCATGTTGACATTGGGCATATACTCGGTCAGCAGACCCTCGAGCGTCACCATGCCGCGGGCGAACATCGTCACCACGCTCGGCAGCTCAACGTCGTTTTTGCGCGCCAGGTTTAACAGCGAGGTCAAAAACTCGCCGATATCCAGATCCTTCAGGTCAAGGCCCGCAAAGTCAGCCACGATAAAGTCAAGATCGGACAAAAAGGCCGAATGATCGAGCTCAGCCGAGTCGCCACGCGTCACGGCGAAGCGCATGAGCGAATCCTTGAGCTTGGGCACGTCACCCTCGGCCACGGCGAAAATCATGTCCTTGACGATACCGCGATCGTGACTCGACATGCGTCCGACCATGCCCAAGTCGATAAAGTAAACGATGCCGTCCTTGAGAATAATGTTTCCCGCATGCGGGTCGGCATGGAAAAAGCCGTCGTCGAGCACCTGCGTCGAGTAGTCCTCGACAATCGCGGCACCGATCTTTTCCAAGTCATAGCCCTCGGCCACCAAGCGTTCAGGATCGGCGATCGAAATGCCGTCGACGTAGTCCATAACCACCACGTGCTCGGTACACAGGTCCAGATAGGATTTAGGGCACGTCACGCCATGAACGCTCTTATGGAACTCGTAGAAGTCGTTGAGGTTTTTGGCCTCGGCCAAAAAGTTGGTCTCCTCGCGAAATGAGGTCCACAACTCCTCGACTACACCGTGCAGGTCAACGAATTGATCGGTGTTGACGAACTTGGAAACGATACGCACCACCGAGCGGATGATATCGATGTCCTGCGCCATAACCTGCTGCGCACCGGGGCGCTGCACCTTGACGGCCACGTCCTCGCCCGTCACCAGACGAGCGCGGTGCACTTGCGCGAGCGACGCGCTACCGAGCGGATTGGGGTCGATCGCATCGAACATCTCCCCCAGGCGCAGGCCGTATTCTTCTTCCAGACAACTGAGTACGACCTCGTACGGCACCGGTTCCACGTCGGAGCGCAGACGACGCAGCTCGTCGCAAAAGCGTTGCGGCAGAATCTCGGACCGGTTGGCCAGAATCTGCCCCATCTTAACGAACATGGGGCCGAGTTCCTCGAGCAGGCGGCGCAAACGAACCGGCGTGAGGTTATCCCACACGCGGTACTTTTTGACCAGGCGAACAATCTGTCCGATGCGCTCGCGGCGACCCGCCGGCGTGAGCTGGTATTCCTCGTCCGGCGCCATCGCGTCGGGCTCCTCGGGGACCATATCGACAGCGCGCGGCTTCTTGCGAGCGCCCGAGACGACGGCATCGACCTCATCGACAACCGCCGCCTCGTCACCCAAGGGATCTAGATTGTTGTAATCGGTGGTGGAATCTGCCATCTGCGCTGCTACTCGGCCTCTTCGGTATCCTTCGCATCGTCGGGCTCAACGGACTCGACGGGCACCGAGGTCACGTTGTCCTCGACCGAATCGACGATGTCGCGCACATGGGCCAGGAAGGCCGTGCGCTCGGGGGCGGTCATGACGCGGACGCGGGCCAGGATGAGCTCGTCGAGCACGCGCTGGGCCGCGGTCTCGCCCTGCATGCCCAAGCGCTCGGTCAGATCGGAGATGGTGCCACCGGCCTGCTCAAACATGTCGGACACACTGCGGGCGATATCGGGGGTGGCGGTGTCCTTGCGAACCTGTTCGCCCTTGGTATTAAGGTCGTCGAGGACCTTTTTGCCGCCTTCGACGGCAACGGCGGCAGCGCCAAAGCCAACGTTGATGGCGCCGTTAACAAGCTGATCGAGTTTCATAACCATGGTTGTCTCCAATCATAAACAACTGCATTGGCGTTCTTGTACCCAAGATCGAGTGAAAGCGACAAAGCGTTTTAGCGCTATTCGATCGACGGGAAATCCCTACCTCACATTGTCGTTCATCGCGAAAGAGTTCTTCATGGCGCAGCTCGTAGTGTAGAGCACCTTGCCCAGTAGAGCATCGGTTTCCACGCGAACACGCTCGGCAAAGGCCTCGTTGGCGCGTGCAAGTTCGGCAGGCACTTCGGCCTCGGGCAGCGCGGCTACGACAGCGTCAACGTCGTGAATCTGCTTGTGGCCCATGCCGCCGACCTTCTCCTGGTAGTCCTCCACAGCGCGGCCGCACTCATGGAAGCGGACGTCAGCCAGCGCGCCGATCAGGCGGTTGGCCCAGTAGAAATTTTCGGACGTCACGCGAGCCTGCGTGTCGGCATAGTATTCGGGCATGGTCTCGACGTTGGCGTACAGCGGAATCAGCGCGTTAAACGAGTTGGAACCAAAGGCCATCCACTGCACGGCGCGATACGCCGGCTGCGCATAGGGGCGCAGCTGCAACACGGCGAGCTGGCTGTTGCGGTTGATGCCGATGGGGCGATAAGCGCCACGCGTGACGGGCGTGCCCTTGCTGCCGTAGCAGTCGTATTCCGTGCCCTGGTAGTGGCTCGAAAGCACGTACTTGATGTCCTCGATGGTCACCTTGCGCTCGGGCACGCGGCTCCAGGGGATGTCGTCGCTCTCGGGCGTGTAGTCGGCGTCGGGGCCGTCCCACACATCGCTGGGGTTGAGGCAGCGCTGCATGTACCACGCGCGCGGCGTGTTGTAGACATGATCGCTGTCGCTGTGCGAGCCAAAGGCCTCGCGCGGGTTGAAGACCGTCGCCGGGCCGTCGCCCTCGACACCCAGCGTCAGGTCCAGATGCCACTCGGCCATCCAGGCGCGCAGGTCGGCGGAGCACATGTGGTCGGCCTGGGCGCCCTCGGCGTCATCCAGGTCAAAGCTGTCGATACCCAGCTGGTTGGGCATGGTCACATAGGCGTCATCGGGCACGCGCTTGGCGATCCAGTGGTGACCGCCGATGGTCTCGAGCCACCAGATCTCGTCCACATCACTAAAGGCGATGCCGTTGTTCTCGTAGGTACCATAGCGCTCGAGCAGGTCGCCCAGAATGCGTACGCCGTCGCGGGCGGATTTGGCATATGGCAGCACCAGGGTCACCATGTCCTCCTCGCCCAGACCGCCGGGCTGCGCCGGAACATAGCCGTCCTCGCCCTCGTTGCCCTTGGCGGGCACGTAGTCGACGAGCGGGTCGGCGCCGCGAACGCGCTCGTTGGTGGTGAGCGTCTCGGTTGCGGACATGCCCACATTGAGCTCGTTGAAACCGGCCTCGGCCCAGATGCCGTGGCCCGGGACAACATCGGGGACGCTCGTGTAGCGCATGGGGTTATCGGGCAGTTCAACGGTCAGGTGACTCAGGACGCTCGTGTAGACGCGCGGCTGCTCGTCGGGATGCACCACGCGCATACGCTTGGGCTCAAACACCCCGTTGGACGAGTCCTCGTTGCGGGCAACCAACGTCGACCCGTCGTAGCTCGCGTTCTTACCAACCAAAATCGTTGTGCACGGCATGCGCACCCTCCTTGAGCGAAGAAATCAAACGGCAACAGTGTATCGCTTCGGCGTAAAAAGGGCGAAACCACGGCACCGGCAACCCCTGTGGTCAAAAAATGCCAAATATGAGTACTGTCACCAATTTAGTAACAGCAATTTTGCTACGCATGGGTGTCGAAAGTCTACATTTGTTCAAAAATTAGATGATGTAATTCCTCATAGGTCCAATAAAATAGACTCTCTATCGATAATAAATATCGTTAGAGAGCCGAATTAGCCTAAAATATATGTGAGTATCTTGGCAACACTACTCATATTTGGCATTTTTTGTCCACGGGGTATAGAACTAACCCCTCAAACAGCCCAAAACGCCTATTTCGATGCGCGCTCGGCCGCTTCGATCACGTGTTTGGCGAGGATCGCCGTCGTCACGGCGCCCACGCCGCCCGGCACGGGCGTGATGGCGTTAACGACCGGCTCCGCGGCAACAAAATCGACGTCACCCACCAGCTTGCCAGCGTCCTCATCCCAGTTAATGCCAACATCGATGATCGTCTGGCCCTCGCGAACCGCATCCGCGCCAATCGTGCGCGTGCGTCCAACGGCCGCAACCACAATATCAGCCGCACGGCACTCGGCAGCCAAGTCGCGCGTATGTGTATGGCATGTCGTCACCGTGGCATTGCGAGCCGTAAGCATGGCGGCTACGGGACGACCAATCACCAGCGACCGACCAACAACCGCGACCTTGGCCCCATCCAGATCAACGCCGTAATGGTCCAGCAACGCCAGCACGGCCTCGGCCGTACAGGGGGCAAAACCCTCGCCACGCCCCGAAAGCGTGGTGAGCAGCGAGGCCGGCGTCATGGAGTCAACGTCCTTGGCAGGATCGAGCGCCGCGGCGGCTGCGTTCTCGTCAAGGCCGGCGGGCAGCGGGCGAAACATCAGGCATCCGTGAACAGCCAGGTCGGCATTGATGCCCTCGATAGCCGCCAGCAGCTCATCCTGCGAAACATCGGCAGGCAGCAACATGCGACGAGCTTCGATGCCCACCTTTTCGCAGCGTTTGAGTGCACCGCGCTCGTAGGACAGGTCGTCCTCGCGCTCGCCCACGCGAACCATGGCCAACGTCGGCACAACGCCGCGCTCACGCAAAGCCGCGCAGCGAGCAGCGAGCTCCTCAGTCAACGCGCGGGCGACGGGAGCACCCTTCAATAGCTCGGCCATGGCTATCCCCTCTTCCTTGCGGCGTCGGCGGCGCGGCGCGCCAGCGCATCGGCGCGCGGCAGCCACGTATCCAGCAGCTCATCGCACGCCGCCTCGAGTTCCTCGGCGCGCGCCCGGTCTTTCATAGATGTGGTGTTGGCAAAGAGCGTCAGGCTCGCACCCTGCATGGCAGCGCGGCAGAACACGGCGCCGCAGGCCACGTCGGACAACAGCTGGCGCGAGCCCTTATCGGCCATGTCCTCGAGCAGCGCCAGCGCGCGGCCGCAGGCATCCATGATCCGATACGGTGGCATGGCCGCCACGTGCAACGCGTCCTGAATCGCCGCAGGTCGAGCTGGGTCCTCGCGCGGAATACCGTACGCAGCGGACACCTGGCCGTACGCGCGAACGTCCTCGGCGACCAGGTCCACAAGTTCCTGCGCCAACTCGTCTGCCTGGGCAAATGCGCGCGTCAGGTCGTCCGCGCGATCGGCAAGCGCGGGATTAGTCGCCCCATAACGAGCAACCATCCCACAAAGCGAGGCACCCAGCGCGCCCACAAAGGCGCTCGCGCTGCCGCCGCCGGGAACCGGCTCGCGCGCGGCCAGCGCCTCGGCGAACCCGCGGCAGGTCTTGTCCATCATCTCTTGGCTCATGCGCATGCACCCTCAAGTCGTATACATCGGTCGGGTGGCAACCGCCGACCAACCACGTCAAACACATAATGGTGCTTAGTCTAGCCCATAAGTACATAAGCGTCAGCGCAACTGGCCATCGCGGATTTCTATGATGAACGATAGGCCATGTCAACGCAAGCATGGGACACATGGCTCACCTTTCGGGAGTTCCCGACGTCACAAACTGGGGCATATCTATAAACAAGGAACTTGTTGGGGCAAAGCCCTTGCACACGCGCTCCATTAAAACAACGGGGACCTCACCCCGGGGAGGGCCGACAGCATCGGTCCTCCTCTCTTTTGGACCCCGCATATTGCCACTTAACGGCGCAATTCCGGCCCTCAGAATGGGACACATGGCCCACCCTAGCGAGCCGTCCACGCGTACAGTAAAGACAGGTAATCCATGGGCGGTTACAGATCGAGGAGGACACGACCATGAAAAAGAAGGCCTTTGCGATTCTCACCCTCTGCATGAGTCTCTTTGCCGCAGTTGCCCTGGTGGGCTGCGGTGGCAGCGGCGCTACCGGCAGTGGTGGTGGCGGCGGAGCAGAAAAGCCAGCCGTGGATATGAGGACCGACTTCATTTGGTTTAAGGTCGAGGTCCCCGAGGGCGTCGAGATCACCGACGTCGCCGGCGACACCGCCGACAGGGCCCAGTTTAAGTTCACCGAGAGCGAGCACGCCAGCGACCGCTTCATCCCCGTCTTCGACACTGACAAGAACGCCGACGAGCTGTTCGACTACGAGGCAAAGTGGAAGGCCAACTCCGGATGGACCGAGAGCGATCCCGTTAAGTACAACGGCAAGACCTGGCGCAGCGCCTACTTTACGCACTCGGGCGGCGTGACGACCGAGTACTTCACCGACGTTGACGGCGGCAGCGTGTACGTGCGCATCGACAACGTCGAGGAACACAAGGACGCCGTCGAGACCATGATGAAGTCTCTGGAGTTTGCCGACGACATCGCCGAAGCCAAGACCGAAGCCATGGACGTCAAGCTCGACGATATCAAGATCAAGCGCTAAACGACTGGCGAGCGCAGCGGGAAACACGGGCACAGTGCAAACAAGCGACGGTGCCCCAGCGTTTCGTACTAAGGGAGGGCCGGTAAACCGACCCTCCCTTTCTTATGCCGGTAGCCGACGAACGCAGGATGCCGGACGCCGAAACCACCCCAAATGTGGCAACGGTACGAAAACGGCAAGCACCCCAACACGTCCACCCGCCGATTTATAGCGCCGCGCGCACAATTTAAGCCGACGCCTTTAAACATCCGGGCAGTATAGTGACCAAAATGAGTGCATAACCGCACCCTGCGAATGGAGGAGTTATGACCGGACACCACGCCATCAGTCGCCGAGCGTTTACGCTGGGCCTTGGACTTGCAGCGTTGTCGCCTCTGGCAAGCCTGCCCGAAACCGCCATGCTGGGCATTAGTCCGCGGACAGCCTTTGCGGACGGCACGGCCGAGTCAGCGGCCACCCTCGACAAGTTCGTCATTCGCCTTCGCCCCGCGGGCTATTTTCGCACCGCGAGCGTCAACGAAGACGGCAACGTCATCGGCAACGTCTGCCACCTGTTTAATGACGGCACGTCCAGCAAGCTCATCCTTGAGCACGTAGGGACCGATGCGGACGGCACAAACTGGTATGCCATCCGCACCCTGCTCAATTTCGAAGAGCACAAGAAGACGGGCTACAGCATTTGGTCGGTCGATGGCGACTCGGACAAAGATGGAAAGGTCATCCACGTATGGAGTGGCGAGTACGACCATAAGGACAGCCGCGCCTATACGTTCGACCGCCAGTTCGACGGAACTTATATTATTCGAGACCGCATATACACGAATAACGGTATTAACTACCTGGCCATAGAATCGAAAGGCAAAGACCAAGACAACAACAAGATTTGCCAAAAGAAATATTCCATTCCGTGGGAGCTCGAGCTTGTCGGCTACAGCATGGACAAGACCAATGCCACAGTTAGCAGCATCGACTGGACCACGTATAGCAGCTACGTCGACGGACCATGTTGGATGAGCCACGTCGAAGGCAACAAGTACCTCGACGAGCTGAGCATCCCGGGCACGCACGATTCGGGAACTTGCAGCGTGGACAACGACACCGAACCCCAATCCTCGCAAGCAAAGTGCCAGCAGGACTACATCCCCACGCAGTTGCTCGAAGGCATTCGCTATTTTGATATCCGACTCGGAAAAGGCAACGACCCCGGCATCGACCATGGAAGTTGCTACCTGCTCAAAAAAGACGGGCACTTCATGCATCTCTCCGATGTCGTTGGCTACTTCAAAAAGTTTTTGAACGAAAAACCGTCAGAAGCGCTCATCATGCTTGTATCCCGAGGCAACAACGAGGCTACTGACGAGAGCCTTACGACGGCTTTCGCCAAGGTTTTGGACGACAACCCCAAACTGTTCTATACGTCGAGCCGCGTTCCCACGCTGAACGAGGTGCGCGGAAAGATCGTCCTGCTGCGCCGATTTGGACTCGCCGGCGACAGCGTAAGCGGCCACACGTGGGGCCTCGACCTAACCGAATGGGACAACATAATCGCAGCACACCCCAGCAGCTCCTCTATGTGTCTCGTCCAAAACGCGCAAGGCTTTGAAGCCGCAGGGGAAACAGGCGACAAAAAAGCCTATTGCACCAAGGTATATGCCCAGGACCATTACGAATGCACCGGAACCGACAAGATCAGCTGGGTCGATATGGCCCTGCAGGAGACGGCTAAGCTCACCCGCAACGAGGTAGATGTCGAGGACGATAACGGGGCCAAAGAGCAAGTCCTGGAGCGCTGCTGGTCTATCAACTACACCAGCTGCACGAATCACAAGCAAGGAAGTAATCCTTTTACCGCAGCACGAGTGGTCAACGAGCATCTGTACAAGAGCCCGTACATCAATCCCAGCGGCATCGAGGATACAAAGTCAGATTACCTCAAGCACATTGGCATCATCGCATCCGACTTTGTTGATGCGGCGCTGGCGCGAAGCATCTACCAGCGCAATTACGATACGCAGCACAAGCAGACGGCTTCGTACTACCTCCCAACCCGCATGCGCATGACGTACGGCGACTCGCTGAGCGATGCCTCGCTCCAGGATGGCAAGACCGTTGGCGAGGGCCATTTCCGCCTTGTCGACAGCAGCAACGTACTCAACGTGGCGGCTTCGGGCCATACGTTTACCATCGAATATGTGGATGTCGACGCCTTGGGCAACGAGACCGTTACGGAGCTGCGGGGTCATGTGCCCATCGATATCGATCCACGCGCGCTGACGCCCCATTTTGAGGGGCTCGAAGGCCTTAAGGCCGGCGAAGACGTGCGCGCCAAGATTGCGGCATCACTCGAGGGCAAGCTCGAAACCGATGCCTGCACGGCCCAGCTCGAGTTTGTGCACGACGCGGACGGCGCTCCGGGCACGGCAATGGTCGAGGGCGAAACATTTGCCGCAGGAACGTACTGGGTGCGCGTGAACGGTCTCTTGGGCGACGCGGCGCAGAACTACACGCTCGCCAGCGACGGAGCCGCAAGCTTTACCGTAGCGGCCTCGAGCAGTGCAGGCGGCACCGGCACCGACGGTGGCACGGGTTCCAACGCAGGCGGCGCCGACAAGAACGGCAAGGGCAAGAGCTCGGGCGGAAAACTCGCCGACACAGGCGACGGCTCTGGCGTTGCCGCCGGGCTCGCCGCTGCCGCCGTGGCGACAACGGTCGCCGGCGCGGCAATGCTTGCCAGTGACCGCGAAGACAGCGAAGGCGCTAGCGAATAGGCAAGCCAGCCTTTTAGACACATCGACTCAATCGGGGGCGCAGGACACCGTTCTGTGCCCCCGATTTTTACCTTGGCCCGAACGCCGCCATAGGCTACATCACCATGTTCAGCGCGTTAACAAACTCCTGGGCCTTCGCACGGCTGCTCAGACTAAAGACGCAAGCAGTCAACAGCCTGTTACGTAGGAAAACGTCGCGGCCCTTGATCCTGTTGACCCCCGTGATGTCCTTAAGATAGACAATCTCGGTGTGCTTGCCACCAAACGTGCCCTTCTTGAGCACCTCAATACGGTTAGGGTAGATCTTGACGTCTTTAAACCTACCCGAACCCTTGTCCTGAAACAGCAAGGTGTTGTTGTCCATGCGTGCCACTCCCATGGGGTTCGTTAAAACTGTCTCTATGGCCACATTTTAGTCACAGCAAGACCCCATGCGAAGATGTCAGACAGCACAGCAATTCGTGTCCGCGCGAGGCTTTAAACTAAATGCGATAAACATGCATTCCACAAGAGGAAAGTGGGGCGACAGTGATGGGCGAACTGGTAAACCGCGGGGAATCGACAATCGTGCCAGAAGTTTTTTACAAGCAGGTTTCCTCGATTCTCAACGCCGCTCGCGACAAGGCCTATACCGCCGTTAACTATGCGATGGTTGAGGCGTATTGGGATATCGGCAAGAGCATTGTTGATGAGCAGGGCGGAGAGGAGCGCGCCAAGTATGGAGAGGCGCTGCTCAAGGCCCTCGCAATCAGACTTACCAAGGATTTTGGTAAAGGTTTTGAAGCAAGAGAGCTGCGTAAAATGCGTCAGTTCCATCTTGCATTTCCAATTCGGGACTCACTGCGTCCCGAATTGAGCTGGACACATTACCGCAGGTTAATACGCATTCCTGACCCCGAAACTCGAACATGGTACATGAACGAATGCGCCGATTCTCGCTGGAGCACGCGTCAGCTCGAACGCCAGATCAACACCATGTTCCGAGAGCGCCTACTTGCCAGCAAGGACAAGGAGGCCGTCACCAAGGAAATCCAAAAGAGCGCCCCGGCTCGTCGCCCCGAGGATATCATCCGCGACCCATACGTACTGGAGTTTTTAGGTTTCACGGACGATGCTGCGTTTCGCGAGAGCGATCTAGAGCAGGCACTCATAACGCATCTTCAGAAGTTCCTGCTGGAGCTTGGCCGTGGCTTCGCTTTCGAGGCGCGCCAAAAGCGCATCACCTTTGATGGGCGCCATTTCTATATTGACCTTGTGTTTTACAACTATCTGATGCGCTGCTTCGTGCTCATCGACCTTAAGACCGATGACCTTACGCATCAGGACCTGGGCCAGATGCAAATGTATGTGAACTACTACACACGCGAGCTCATGAACGAAGGCGACAATCCGCCCATAGGCATCGTGCTCTGCGCGGACAAAAGCGATTCGATTGTCGAGTACACGCTGCCCGAAGACAACGACCAAGTGTTTGCCGCCAAATACCTGCCGTATCTTCCAAGCAAGGAAGAGCTGGCGCGCGAGTTGAGTGCAGAGTACCGCGCCATCAACGAAGCGACTAATGGCGAAACGCAAGGGTAGCGGCACGTTGCGACCGATACCCCCCCACGGCGTTTCATATCCCCCGACATAAGAGGAGCGCTCCATGACAGACGGACCGAAAACAACATTGCGCGACTGCATCTATGGACTTGCCGTCGGCGACGCGCTGGGCGTTCCCTACGAGTTTATGCCTCGCGGCACGTTCGAATGCACCGACATGATCGGCTACGGCGCGCATGGGCAGCCCGCCGGCACCTGGAGCGATGACACGTCCATGACGCTTGCTACCTGCGACTCGATTAGGGAGCTCGGGCATATCGACACCGCAGACATGCGCAGCAAGTTCGTAAGCTGGATTGCCCGTGGCAAGTATACGATCGACGGCGTTTTCGACTACGGTGATACAACCGCCCGCGCACTTCACTCCGGCAAGGGAGGCTCCAGCGAGCGCGACAACGGCAACGGATCGCTCATGCGCATCGCTCCCCTGGCGTTCACCGATGCAACAGACGAGGAGATCTGCGAGGTCTCCGCCATTACGCACGCCCACAGAACGTCGACCGACGCATGCGTTATATTTGTCGAGCTGATGAGAGACGTGCTGAATGGCACACTTCCCTCGTGGGCGCTCCAGCTGAAAAGCATACCGGAGCAGGGAATCAGGTCCGGCGGCTTCGTGCGTGACACGCTTAAGGCAGCCACCTGGTGCTTCGTCAACACTAACAGCTACGAAGAGTGCGCACTTGCCGCCGTCAACCTGGGCGACGACACCGACACCACCGCAGCTGTCGCAGGTGCGCTCGCCGGCACGGCCTACGGCATCGATGCAATTCCGCAGGAGTGGGTCGACGCCCTACGCGGAAAAGAGCTGATTGAGAACTGCTTGTTTTAGGGCGCCATTCAAGAAATAAGGTAGGAGGCATCATGGATAGGAAGATCGCGAATATCGATGAGTTCCAAATGGACGAAAACGAGACCCCGATACTCCCAACGGGACTGAGGGAGGAAGAAAACCTTTACGTCCTCCCCGACGGGCGTTACCTCCCCTGCGGGGCCTACAGGACCGCGGACGGCGGTTCGCTCATTTATGAGCCATCCGAACTAAGCTTCTTCGGGCAGATGCTTGCTCAATTCAAAGAGAGCTAAAGGCTTGATTGCCCGTTAGATCGACACTGCTCCAAACCAGGGGGTGGGCAGGATGTCTCCCACCGCGGCCTGTGAGGTAAAATCTTGACTGCCGCGGAATCCGCCTGCGGGCAACGCTCCGATCTCTGATTGGGGTGAAGCCTATGAACTTGTTTCTTGAAATCCTGCGCCTCTCGATGTATGTAACCGGCATCGTCCGGAACCTCTACTCGATCTGGCGGGAATATAAGCAGTAACGGATAGCGAAGGGAGTCATGCAAAGGGCCGGCTGCAACCGACCCTTTTGACGATAATACCTGCGTTGCCCGCGTCTCCGAAGTTTGAGTAGCTGAGGAGCGGGTTCCGCGGCACATCCTGATTTTACCCAGCGGCAAGGCTCTTTTACAGCCGTTCCACCGTTTATTTACATCTGCCATCACGGGCGGGATGTTGCGCACTCTCGCGAGCCAACCGGCACCACTCCCCTACCTACCAAAGATCGCAGCGAACAAGCCCTTGCGTTTGGGCTTCTCCTCTCGGTAGGAACCCTCGGCCACGGCCGCCACCTGACGAGGCTGCTCGCCGCCTCCGCGGCGCACGATCTGGTACAGGAACGGCGATTTAACGTATTTGACCTCGATGGGCGTGGCGTGCACGGTGCTTTCGCTCGACAGCATCACGTTGGGATTGAGCGGCGCCACCACATGCGTCTCACGCTTGTCGCTAAACACTACCGCTGCCGCGCGGCCCGTCTGGCCGTTCACGGCGATGCGCACCTGCTCGCCATCGCGGCTGTCCGTCGCCGGACGATCGACAAAGTAGACCGGCACCATCACCAGGCCGTCCTTATGCTTGCGGGCCTTGCGCGCCCAGGTTCGGATGCTCTTTTTATTGAGCCCCAGTACCGTCTCGGCATCGTTGCCAGCAACGTCGAGCGCCAACTTATCAATGACCACCTGGTCCTTGGTAGACGCATCGACGGAGACGACGCGAAAGTCACCTTCCTGCATGGCGGGATCGAACGGACCGACCCTGGCAAAGTCCCACGGCTCCAAAATGCCCATGAGGCGAACGTCCAGGTAGTTTGCCCTGGGGTATGCCCAGTCGAGCACCTCGTAGTACACCAGGGTTTCCTTGCTCAAGCCCTTGCCCGGGAAGCTCGCCATCATGCGCAGGTCCGCCAGCGCCATGGGGAAATAGAAGAGCATCATGTCGTTTTGGATCGCATCTTCCACGTCGTGCCCGGCAAAGGCATCCGGGTACTGGCGCACCAGCTGCAGCGCGTTGGCACGTGCCTGCTGCGGCGAGATTTCGCAGGGAATACCCTGCTCCGGCACATACTCCGCACCCACGCCCATGGTCAGACGCTTGCTAAACGTACCGGGCTTGAGCAGGTCGGCAATGCCGATCTTGTTGCCGCAGGACGGGCACTCAAACACACGCTGCGTTGACAAGCCCTCAAAGGACGCTCCGCAGAAGGGGCAAGGAATGCTCACGTGCGTCGCTTCTTGGAACTCCTGCGCCGTGCCGCGGTCCTCCCACAGCAGATGTTCCAGGACCGACTGATTGCGCCAGTACGAATTGAAGAAATACCAGTCCGGGTCCTCCGGGCGCTCGAGTTGCGACACATGCGTGAGCTTGAGCAATCCATCCACCACCGTCAGCGGCGCATGGCGAATGCCCAAAGCGCTCTTGGGCTCCCCCGCATCGGCCTGCCACGGAACGACCGTGCCGCAATAGGCGCACTCAAAGCTGCGTTTAGCCTGGTGTGAGTACATAGGGCCGCCGCAGTTTTGGCATTTAATGGCAAACATCTCGTCCATGGAAACGTCCTCCTTTGCACAGGGGCTGTCGACATTAAGTATGTCGAGCAAACTGGCACATGCCCATACCCATGTGGCCCAAAATGGACCACCCAGGCAGACGGGAAGGCCTGCTCGTTAGCGCGGGCAGACCATTGCTGCATTTTCTGAGCACCGGCGCACGGTGCGCCCATGCGAGCTAAACTATCCCCTTAAACATGATTGTGAGGACGACCGCTATGCTATTTGTAAATCGGCTGGTACATACGCTTGTTCCCGGCAGCGAGGGCGAGCCGGTCGATGCCTCCTGCCGCACCAACGCGGGCTTCGCCGCAAGCCTCATCTGCATTGGCCTCAACATCACCCTGTGCCTGGCCAAGGGCATCGCAGGCCTGCTCGCCGGCTCCGTCTCCCTCATCGCCGACGCTTTCAACAACCTCTCCGATGCCTCGAGCAACATCGTGAGCCTGCTCGGGTTCCGCCTTGCCAGCCGCCCTGCAGACGAAGGCCACCCCTATGGCCACGGCCGCTACGAGTACCTAGCCGGCTTGTTTGTCGCCGTCCTGGTTTGCGCCGTCGGCATCAACCTGATCCTCGAGTCGGTCACTAAGATCATCAAGCCCTCCCCCACCGCCTACACGCTGGTCTCCCTAGCCGCTCTCGTCTTGTCCATGCTCGTCAAATTCTGGATGGCCGCATTCAACCGTGCGCTGGGCAACCGTATCGATTCCGAAACACTCATCGCCACAGCACAGGACTCCAAAAACGACGTCATCACCTCGGGATCGGTCCTGGCCGCAGCGCTTATTTCGCAGACGACCGGCTTTGACCTCGACGGCTGGGCGGGCCTGGGCGTGGGCGTCTTCATCTGCATCAGTGGCATGGGCCTGGTGCGCGACGCCATCAGCCCGTTGCTGGGGCAAGCGCCCGACCCCAAGCTCGTCCAGGCAATCCGCGACAAGATCATGTCCTATCCGCAGGTCTTGGGCACACACGACCTGATGGTGCACGACTACGGCCCCGGTCGTCAGTTTGCCAGCGCCCACGTGGAGATGCCCGGCGAGGGCGACGCGTTTGAACATCACGAGATCCTGGACACCATCGAGCACGACATCAAGCGCCAGATGGGCATTGACATCACGCTGCACTGCGACCCCATCGCGACAACCGGCGATGATTTGCGCGGCTGGGTCAAGCGCGGCATCATGCAGATCGACCCCGCACTCTCCATCCACGACCTGCACGAGCACGACGGGTTCGTTTCGTTTGACCTGGTGCGTCCCGACGGCTTTGATATATCCGACGAGGAGCTGCTGGAGCTCGTCACGCGCATCGTGCACGAGCGCCGGCCCAACGTCTCGTGCGTCGTCACATTTGATTCGGGCTTCAGCTCGCCCGAGCGTCCGGCCGAGCAGCTGTAGCCCGCTTAACAGCTAGTTTCCCTGCGCGCCCGAGATGCCGTTTTGTAGGGCGTTCCAGGCATCCGTCGCCATGTCGCCCAAGTTCTGAGCGGTGTCGCCCAGGTTCTGAGCCGTATCACCCAGCTCTTGGGCCTTATCCCCAAGCTCCTGTGCCTTGTTGCTCAAGTCCTCCAGCGTATTGGAGCTCGAGCCGTCGGTACCGCTTTGGCCGTCGGACGAGTTGCCCGAGCTGTTCTTGTGCGTGAGCTGAATTTCGAGGTTGCCGCTGTCGTTATAGTAAGCAGAAGTAACGATCCAGTTGGCATCGACGACGGGCGTTGAGCCATCATCAGTCAGGACCACGGCATTCGAAAGATCGGCGCCGCGCGACTTAAGGAGCTTCTTGGCGTTGGACCAGTACTGCCCCGGGATATCGCTCAGATCGACGGTGCTAGACGAGGCGGACTCGGTTTGCTCGGCAGCGGTATCGGCCGTTGAACTCCCTCGCTTGTTGAGCATGCCCGACACAATGGCAAACACAACCGACAGCGCAAAGAAGATCGCCAGCACGATGAGGATCTTCTTGATCACGCTCGACGAACGCGACGGCTTCTTCTCCTCGTCCTCGCCATATTGCGGAATCGACTTGGGGTACTCGCGATACGGCTCGCGCGACTCGTAGCGAGGCTGCGCCGTGCGAGGCATATACGTCGTCTGCTGAGGCTGCAGAATAGGATTCTGCGGCAGGTCATCATAGGGATTCGGTGTCGAGGCGGCATAAGAATCCTGCGCCGTGTCGCCATAGCCCATAACCCGGGTGGGCTCGGCAGAAGGCTGCGTCGCGGCGGGGTCGGTATAGCCGGGGTTGGGAACAACGCGGGTCGCATCGGCGCTATCGCCAGCCTGCGCGGAACCGTAGCCGCCCATCACGGTTGTCTTGTCCTGATCCATGCAACGATTCCTTTCCGTCGCGCGTGAGCCTCAAGTTATCCATGCATTCTACCCGCGCAAAAGCCTATGATGGGCAGAGCCCGTCGGTATCTACAAGACATGCGCGGGCCTAAGGATAAAAAAGCCCCGCCAGGCCTTGGGGGCACGGCGGGGCGGGCAGACAGCTAGGGGCAACAGGCTTAGAACAGGCCGGTGATGTTGCCGTCGTTGTCGACGTCGATGTTCTCGGCCGCGGGAACCTTGGGCAGGCCCGGCATGGTCAGAACACTGCCAGTCAGTGCGACCACAAAGTGGGCACCGGCGGAAACCTTGAGCTCGCGCACCGTGATGCGGAAGTTCTCGGGAGCGCCCAGGGCCTTGGCGTTGTCGCTAAAGCTGTACTGCGTCTTGGCCACGCACACCGGCAGGTTGCCAAAGCCGTTCTCGCGCAGCTCGGCGAGCTGGCGCTTGGCGGCCGGCGTAAAGTCGACGCCGTCGGCGCGGTAGACCTTGGTGGCAATGGCCTCAAGAGCGTCGGCCACATCGGCGCCGTCCTCATAGGCAAACTTGAGCTCGCTCGGCTGCTCAATCAGACGCATGACCTCATCGGCAAGCTCGAGCGCGCCCTCGCCGCCCTTGGCCCAGACCTCGGAAAGCTTAACGTTGACGCCGAGCTTCTGGCACTCGGACTCGATGAGCGCAAGCTCGGCCTCGGTGTCCGTCGGGAAGCGGTTGATGGCGACCACGCAGGGCAGACCATAAACGTTCTGGATGTTGTCGACGTGACGCAGCAGGTTGGGCATGCCGGCCTTGAGTGCCTCGAGGTTCTCCTCGTTGAGGTCGGCCTTGGCGACGCCACCGTTGTACTTCAGCGCACGAGCGGTCGCGACGACCACGACGGCGCTGGGGCGAACGCCTGTCATACGGCACTTGATGTCGAGGAACTTCTCGGCACCCAGATCGGCACCGAAGCCGGCCTCGGTAATGGCAACATCGCCAAAGCGCATCGCCATACGCGTGGCCATGATAGAGTTGCAGCCGTGGGCGATGTTGGCGAAGGGGCCGCCGTGGACAAACGCGGGCGTGCCCTCGAGCGTTTGCACCAGGTTGGGCTTGAGCGCGTCCTTAAGCAACGCGGCCATGGCACCCTGGGCCTTAAGGTCGCGGGCACGGACGGGCTCGCCGGCAAAGCTGTAGCCGACGACGATCTCGCCCAGGCGCTCCTTGAGGTCGCTGATACTCGTAGACAGGCACAGGATTGCCATGACCTCGGAGGCGACGGTGATATCGAAGCCGTCCTCGCGCGGCACGCCCTGGGCCTTACCGCCAATACCGTCGATGACGTGGCGCAGCTGACGGTCGTTCATATCGACGACGCGCTTCCAAGTGATGCGTTTAACGTCGATGCCAAGCTGGTTGCCCTGCTGGATGTGGTTATCAAGCATGGCGGCCAGCAGGTTGTTGGCAGCACCGATGGCATGGAAGTCGCCGGTAAAGTGCAGGTTGATATCCTCCATGGGGATCACCTGAGCCCAGCCGCCGCCGGCAGCACCGCCCTTAACACCAAAGACGGGGCCGAGCGAAGGCTCGCGCAGGGCCACGGCACTCTTGACGCCGCGACGACGCAGGCCATCGGCCAGACCGATGGTCGTGGTGGTCTTGCCCTCGCCCGCAGGCGTTGGGTTGATAGCGGTCACGAGGACGAGCTTGGCCTGGTGATCGGTCGGCTCGTTGAGCAGCGAATAGTCGACCTTAGCCTTGTCGAAGCCGTACGGAATAAGGTGCTTAACGTCGACGCCGGCGTTCTTGGCCACCTCGGTAATAGGCAGCGGCGTGACAGAACGTGCGATTTCGATGTCAGTAGGCATGGGCGGTCCTTTCGTTACCGAATGAGAAAAAGACCAATTCAGCATAGCACGGGCGCGCAATAGTAAAACACCCATAACCGATGAACGGCGATATGTTTACCCGATGCCCAGCGATAGCCCAACAGCCCGCCAAAACAAAGCGCCCTAAACGGTAGGTTCAATCCCCAGGTGCTCAAAGGTGCGAAGGGTTGCCTGACGGCCCTGCGGCGTACGAATCATCAACCCGCACTGCAGCAGATACGGCTCATAGACATCCTCGAGCGTGCCCGGGTCCTCGCCCACCGCGCTGGCAAGGGTCGTAAGTCCCACGGCACGACCGGAGAACGTCTTAGCGAGCGTCTCCAAAATGCGAATATCCATCCAGTCCAGACCGAGCTCATCGATCTCGAAGAACTCGAGCGCCTGGCGACAGATATCGAGCTCGATAGGGCCGTTGCCGCGCACCTGTGCGTAATCGCGCACGCGCTTGAGCAGGCGGTTGGCAAGACGTGGCGTGCCGCGCGAACGCGAGCCGATCTCGAGTGCACTGGGATGGTCGATCGTCACGCCCAGGATAGTCGCCGAGCGCGTAACAATCTGCGCGAGTTCCTCGACCGTGTAGTAATCCAGGCGATATGAAATGCCAAAGCGGTCGCGCAACGGGCCGGTCAACATGCCTGAGCGGGTCGTTGCCGCCACCAGCGTAAACTTGGGAATATCCAGGCGAATCGAGCGCGCCGCCGGACCCTTGCCAATCACGATATCGAGGGCAAAGTCCTCCATCGCGGGGTACAGGACCTCCTCGACCGAACGGTTGAGGCGGTGGATCTCGTCGATAAACAGCACATCACCCGGCTGCAAGTTAGTAAGGATGGCTGCCAGGTCGCCGGTGCGCGCGATGGCAGGGCCACTCGTGGTCTTGATCTGAGCGCCCAGCTCGTTGGCGATAACCGTAGCCAGCGTGGTCTTGCCCAGACCCGGAGGGCCCGAGAAGATCACGTGGTCGAGCGTCTCGCCACGGCTCTGCGCCGCTTCGATCAACACGCGCAGGCTCTGCTTGATATGCTCCTGGCCGCAGTAATCGTCCAGGCGCTGGGGGCGCAAAGTGCGATCGACATCGAGGTCCTCGGCCGTCAGCTCCGAGCCCACCATGCGCTCGCCGTGCGCCATGGATGCCGCCGGCGAGTTGCCGGGCGTCGCCCACAGGTCCTGAGAGTCATCGGCTTCCCACATCACGCATCCATTCCGAGTCGCTTAAGCGCCGCGCCGAGCAAATCCTCGACACGCATATCCTGCCCATCATACCCGCTCAGAGCGACATCGGTCTCCTGCGGGCTAAAGCCCATGGAAAGGAGTGCCGCACGGGCGTCATCGATCGCCGAAGGAGCGGCGGCGGGCACGGGCATCGCAACCTGACCGGGGATCGCATCGACCGGCACAAAGCCCTTGTCCTTGGCAAAGGTGCTCTTGAGCTCCAAGATGAGGCGCTGGGCGGTCTTTTTGCCCACGCCGGGCACCTTGGCCATGCCCTTGTCGTCCTCGGCCATCACCAGGGAATACAGCTGTCCCACGGTATAGGTGGAAAGTACGGCGAGCGCCAAGCGCGGGCCAACGCCCGAGACGGACACGAGCCGGTCGAACATCGTGCGCTCATCCTTTGAAGAAAAACCGAAAAGTGTCATGGCGTCCTCGCGCACCTGCATACGCGTGTAGAGGCGGACCTCGCCGCCGGGCGTCGGCAACGTGGCCGCAGTGCCGCCAGAAATGCCGAGTTCAAAGCCAACGCCCGACACGTCGACGACGGCCGAGCTCATCGTGGCCTCGACAAGCGTTCCATGGAGCTGGGAAATCATCAGTATCCGGTTCCTCTCTGTTGATAGAACTCACCACCGGTAAGGGCACGGGTGCGGCTGAGGTTTACGTGGCAGATGGCGCAAGCCAGGGCATCGGCGGCATGGTCGGGATGCGGGTCGTGGTCGAGCTGCGTGAGCGTACGAACCATATACGCGACCTGCCGTTTGTCCGCGGCTCCGGTGCCCACAACAGCCTGCTTAATCTGCATAGGCGTGTACTCGCCAATCTCGAGCGCGCATTCCGAAAGCGCCACGAGCGCGGCACCGCGGGCATGCGCCGTAGGGATGGCCGAGCGAACGTTGGCGCCAAAGTAAATGCTCTCGATGGCAGCGGTATCGGGTCGATAACGCTCCACGACGCCCTTGAGGTCGCGGGCGATATGCGACAGGCGCACCGCAAGCGGACTACCCGCGCTGGTCTCGATGCAGCCATAGGCACGGCAGCGAACCTCGCCACGCCGCTCCTCGATAATCCCCCAACCCGTATGAGCCAAACCGGGGTCAATGCCCAAGATAACCAAGCCAACCTCCCCTCGCCACAAGCGCAGCGCAAGACAAGGCCCCGCGCATCATTCACGAACGTCTGTTCTAGAATAACACAACGGGGGCAAAGTGCTTAAAGCAAGATAGATTCGGCAGAAGCAATGTGTGTAAGAGAATCTCTCCCGCAATGTTTCCGTCTGCCCTAGTTCTGGCTAAAGAACGGGAACTGCCTCGGATCCACCGGCGGATGCGGCATCGGCGTGCCCTGGGGTCCACCCTGCGGGCCACCCTGGCCGCCCATCATCTTATCGATGGCGTCCTGAACCTCGCCCTCGAACTTTTTCATGCCCTCGTGCAAACGACGCTGACCGTCCTCAGAGCGCAGCTCCTCCATCTGCTCGGGCGAAATACCCAGCAGCTCACCCAAAATGCCCATCATCTCACCGCGCATACGGTCACTCGTATCGTCGTCGGCAAAGCGACGCACCTCGGCGCGCGCCAGCGAATCAACCGTCATGCGCTCCTTGCCGTTGAGCCCCAGATCGGACCACGCAAGCATGTACGGCCAGGCGCGCTCGGCAAACGAACGGGCAGAGACGATCGGCACCGTCGGCAGCATGCGGCGGGCGGCCTCGCCCTGACGCACGAGCATCAGCAGCAGCGAGCAGGCCTCAGGCTTGCCAGCGGCCATCGGGATGTCGTCGAAAGATCGATTGCGGTCCACGTGCGACTCGAGCGCACCATCGACCTCACCCGGCTCGAGCCCGCCGAGCAGCTGTGCCGCGCGGTCGAGCATATCGACCGGACCGTCGAGCGTCGAGAGCGCCTGCGCCAGCACTCGCTCCATACAATCTTCCACCGCGTTGAGCGTCACGAGCTCTTGGGGCACCACGGCAGACG
>CAJJZM010000007.1:0-33394 GCA_905197595.1 uncultured Collinsella sp. | reverse complement strand
CGCGCACGACCGTGGTAACGAATCGACCCGCCGGATGCAGGCCGTGAGGGAACTATACGGCGGGTTTTGGGCAGGCTTGAGCAGAGGGTGCGCGGTTTGGTAAACGTGCTAAAACTAGCGGTAAACGGTAGGTAAAGGTGGTTACCTTATGAAGATACCACTACAAGGAAAGTGCAGGTCGGATGCGATGTTTTTGCTAAATCGCTTTACCATTTATCAGCATTAATTCCAAGTATTCTCTTTGGTTAGCTAAAAGAGCCCCGTCCCAAATTAGCTACCCAAACAACCTTGTCCCAAGTGAGCTACTTTTGTTGAGCGCGGCGGGCGGCACGGCGGGCTCTTGCCTCTTGAATCTCTTCGAGGTGAGCAATGATCTCGGCAGCGCTTTCCTCAATGGCTTTGCCGTCGGTACGCACAACAAAGCAGCCTAAGCGCATCATGAGGGCACGAGCTTCCTCAAGCTCGCCGCGCACGCTCTCGGGCTCGGCATAGGAGCCGGCAACGGCACGAGCGTAGTCATCGCCCAAGCGGCTATCGCGAATTTCGGAAATCACATCGACGGTCGAAATCAGGCCGAACAGGCGCATCGGGTCAACCTCGTAAATCGACTTGGGCGGCTCCATGCCATGCGCCAGTGGCACATTGGCGACCTTGTAGCCCTGATAGGCTAAATACATCGACAGCGGCGTCTTAGACGTGCGGGATACGCCCAGCAGCACGATATCGGCACCCGACAGATCGTCGCAGCCGCGCCCGTCATCGTGCTCAACGAAATACTCCATAGCCTCAATGCGATGAAAATAGCGGTCATCGGTCTTGTGAATCACGCCCGCAACGCCCTTGGGCGGCACCCCGATGAGCGACGACAGCACGGCGAGCGTCGGACCGATCAGGTCGACCGAGCGAATGTGCAGCATGCCCAAGTAGTCGAGCACACGAGCACGAAGGGCCGGGTCGACAATGGTGTGGAACACGGCGATATCGCGATGGTCGGCATCGACGCGCGGCCCCACAAATGACTTGACCTGCTCCACGGAGGTCACCTTGGGCAGGCGCAAAACGTGAAAAGCCCCTTCATCAAATTGCCCGGACGCCGCAAGCACCACCTCACAAGCGGTATCGCCGAGAGAGTCGGAGATAACGATAACGGTGGGACGAACGGCGTCCGGGCAATCCATGCGGGGCTCCTTTTGCGCTTATGCGCAGGCTGGCTTACTTTTTGCGGGCAAGCTCACCGATGTTGGCGATGCCAGAGAAAACGGCCTCGAAGCGGTTGAGCAGCTTAAGGCGATTATCGCGAAGCTGCTCGTCCTTGTCCATGACCATGACCTCATCGAAGAAGCGGTCGATGGGGGCACGCAGGGCGGCGAGGGCGGCAAATGCGGCCGGGTAATCCTCGGCAGCGAGGGCGGCATCGACAGCGGTCTGGGCAGCCTCGGAGGCATCGGCAAGCGCGAGCTCGGCCTCGCCCATCAGGCTGCGATCGTACTCCGCACCCAGCTCGGGCTTGGAGATGTGCGCGGCGCGGGCATAGGCGGTCGCCAGGTTGTCGAAGGTCTCGGCATCGTTCTTGCGGGCCTCGTCGAGCGCGGCGCAGCGGGCGAAGAAGACGGACGGGGCGATGATGTGCACCGCGGAGACGGCGGCAACGGTATCGGCCGGGATCTTTTCGTCGCGGGCCATGCTCACAAGGCGGCCATGGAAGAAGTCGCGAACCTGTTGGGCGACCTCGGCGGCGTCGAACTCAATGCCCTGCTCACTGTAGAGCTCGAGGGCGAAGTCGATGAGCGACGTGGGGTCGATCGGCAGGCGGTCGCGCAGGATGTTGATGATGCCGATAGCGGCACGTCGCAGCGCATAGGGGTCCGAAGAGCCGGTCGGGGGCTCGCCGATGGAAAAGATACCGGCGATGGTATCGAGCTTGTCGGCGCAGGCCACGATGCAGCCAGCGGTGCCCTCGGGCAGCTCGTCACCGGCAAAGCGAGGACGATAGTGATCGCGAATAGCATGGGCGACCTCGTCGTTCTCCCCCATCGCGGTCGCGTAATAACCGCCCATCACGCCCTGCTGGCTCGTGAACTCGACGACGGCGTTGGACACCAAGTCAGCCTTGCACAGGTGCGCGGCGCGAGCAGCGTCGGCGGCAAGATGGGCACCCAGGTGCGCCTCACGGGCAATAGCGAGCGCGAGCTGCTCAATACGCTCGGACTTGGCGAGCACGCTACCGAGCTTCTCCTGAAAAGCGACCTTGGCCAGGCGTTCACGGAACTCGTCGAGAGAGATCTTCAGATCCTCCTCGTAGAAGAACTTGGCGTCGTCCAGACGGGCGCGCACGACGCGCTCGTTGCCGTCAATCACGCGATCGGCATTCTCGGGCTTGCTGTTGGAGACGATTACGAACTCACGCGTCAGCTTGCCCTCGCCGTCATAAATCGGGAAGTAGCGCTGGTTGGTGAGCATGGACTCGCAGATGATCTCGTGCGGGACCTTGAGGAACTCCTCGTCGAAGGTACCGACGAGCACCGTCGGCCACTCGCAGAGGTTGATGACCTCCTCAAAGACCTTCTTGGGCGTATCGACATGGCAGCCGGGGCGAGCAGCCTCGACCTCGGCGATGCCGGCAAGGATGGCCTCACGACGACGCTCGGCAGAAAGCACGCCGGCGTCCTCGAGCACCTGCTCGTAGACGGCGGGGCTGGCGACAACATGGTCGCCGGCGCCCAAGACGCGATGACCGCGTGTGGTGTTGCCGCTCGTCACGTCAGCAAAGGTGACGGGCACGACGTCCTCGCCCAGAAGACAGCAGATCCAACGGACCGGACGTACAAACGTAGCGTGCTCGTGACCCCAGCGCTGGCTGCGGTAGTTGGGCCACTGCAGGCCGGCGATGGTCTTCTCGCACAGAGCCGTCAGGATCGGGGTAGCCGGTGCGGAAGGAATGTTCTTCTCGGCGAACACGTACTCGCGACCGTCGGTATCCTCGCGACGGACCAGGTCCTCGGCAGCCACACCGCACTTGCGGGCGAAGCCCTGGGCGGCCTTGGTGGCGTTGCCGTCGGCGTCAAACGCAATGTTTGCCGCGGGGCCGCGCTTGACCTCATGGACCTCATCGGTCGCGGTGGCGACGTCGGCAACGAGCGCAGCCAGGCGACGCGGGCTCGAGATCACGCGGACCTCGCCATGGGCCAGACCGGCCTCATCGAGGCCCTTGGCGATCATGGTGCCAAGCTGCTTGACGGCATTATTCAGCGGTGCAGAGGGCATTTCCTCCGTACCGATCTCAAACAGGAAATCCTTAGCGTCTGCCATGGCTTACGCCACCTCGCCTTCCTGGTCGGCATTCTCGTTCACTCCGGCGACCTCGGCCATGTAGGCCTCGCAGCACGCCTTGGCGACGGCGCGGACGCGCAGGATGTAGTTGGCACGCTCGACCGCGGACAGGGCGCCGCGGGCATCGAGCAGGTTAAAGGCGTGACTGCACTTCATGACGCAGTCGTATGCGGGCAGCGGCAGCTTGCGCTCCAGGCAGGAATGGCACTCGGCCTCGTAGTCGTCAAACTTCTGACGCATCATCTCGACGTTGGCGACCTCAAAGTTATAGGCACTGAACTCGCGCTCGTTCTCGAGGAACACGTCGCCGTAGGTCATGGGCGTGCCATCGGGCAGGTAGCTCCACACCAGATCGTAGACCGAGTTGACGCCCTGGGCGTACATGGCGATACGCTCCAGGCCATAGGTGATCTCGACGGGCACGGGGTCGACCTCGATACCGCCCACCTGCTGGAAGTACGTAAACTGCGTGACCTCCATGCCGTTGAGCCAGACCTCCCAGCCAAGGCCCCAGGCGCCCAGGGTCGGGCTCTCCCAGTCGTCCTCGACAAAGCGAACGTCATGGTCGTTGGGGTCCAGGCCAATGGCGGCAAGAGACCCCAGGTAGAGCTCCTGGGCGTTGACCGGCGACGGCTTGATGAGCACCTGGAACTGATAGTAGTGCTGCATGCGGTTGGGGTTCTCGCCGTAGCGGCCGTCGGCGGGACGGCGGCAGGGCTGCGCATAGCAGGTGCGCCACTCGGCGGGACCGAGCGAGCGCAGCGTGGTCGCGGTGTGGAAGGTACCGGCACCGACCTCGGAGTCATAGGGCTGCATAATGACGCAGCCCTGCTCGCCCCAGTACTGCTGGAGGCGCAGGATGATGTCTTGGAAGGAAAGCGATGAAGCGTTCATGCCTCTAATATCCCCTCGTCGAAACGATTACACGGTTAGGTACTGTACTATAGCGGTTTTTAGTCGATAGCGCCCAGACGGTTAAGCGGCCAGTAACGCACGAGCGCCACGGCGATCAAATCAGAGCGATCAACGGGACCAAAGTAGCGTGAGTCGGCTGAGTTCTCGCGGTTGTCGCCCATCACCCACACGCAGCCGTCGGGGACGGTGTAGGGATAGCTCACCTGGGCGGCGGGCGCCTGGACCGAAAGCGGCCAGCTCATGCCGGTCGTATAGTCCTCATCGAGCGCCTGGCCGTCGACGACGACCTTGCCGTCCTGAAGGTCGACCGTCTGACCGGCCGTGGCGATGACGCGCTTTACCAGCACGTCATGCTCGGACGTGGCATCGGGGTTATGGAACACCACGATATCACCCTGTTTGACGGGCTGACCGAGCTCGAGGCTCACCTTTTGTGCCAGGATCTGGTCGCCAATCTCGATCGTGTCCTCCATGGAGCCGGTGGGCACCACAAAGGGCTCGACCACAAAGGTGCGGATCAGGAAGGTGGCCACGAGCGCGATTGCGATGACCGCGATCCACTCAAAAGCGCCCCTCAACGCGGAATGTTGCGTAGGAACCATACTCACTCCTCGCTCTGCGAATACGAAGCGTCAAGGATCTCCTGAGCGTAAGCGCGCTCCTCGGGCGTAAGCCGCGCCGTCTCGATCAGGTCGGGGCGCCAGCGGCAGGTACGCTCGATGGCGTTCTTGCGACGCCAGGCATCGACCTTGGCGTGATCACCGCTCACGAGCACTGGAGGCACGCCCTCGCCGTTGAACTCGGCAGGACGGGTGTACTGCGCGTACTCGAGCAGACCACCGTCCTCGGCAGTCGAGAATGACTCGTCCACGTTGCTCATCTCGTCACCAAGGGCGCCGGGAATTAGGCGTACGACGGCATCGGCAACGACCATAGCGGGAAGCTCGCCGCCCGTGAGCACGTAATCGCCGATCGACAGACGCTCGTCGGCATACGCATAGGCACGCTCGTCGACACCCTCGTAACGGCTGCAAACAAACAGCAGACGCTCACTTTTGAGCAGGCGCTCGGCCACATGCTGCGTAAAGGGTTCGCCGCAGGGAGTGAAGAACACCACCGTGGGCTTGGGGCCCTCCGCGCTAATGGCCTCGATGGCCTCGGCGATAGGCTCGACCTTCATGAGCATGCCCTGCCCGCCGCCGTACGGCTCGTCATCGACGGTACGATGGCGGTCGTGCGTCCAGTCACGCAGGTTATACGCCTTAAAATCAAAAAGGCCGGCCTTGCGGGCGCGGCCCAAGATCGACGTGGACATAACGGGCTCAAACATCTCGGGAAAGACCGAAAGGGTCTCAATCAGCATGTTGTCCTCCCTACTTGTCCATATCGATCAAGCCATCCATCACGTGGACGGAAATTGTTCCTGCATCGGGAAGATCGAGCACGACCTGCTCGATCACGGGAATCAGTACCTCGCCGTACCGATCGCCTTCGACAACCCAAACATCGTTGGCAGGCGTCGACATGATCTCGACAATCGTGCCGAGCGAACCGAAGCGCTCGTCGACCACCTCGCGACCCATCAGGTCGGTATAGGCGGCGTCGAGCGAATCGAGCTCAAAGTCGTCACGATTTGCCAGCACATAGCATCCCGTGATGCCCTCGGCGGCCGTCAAGTCGTCAATGCCCTCAAACGAGACCAGATCGCCATCGCCCGTATCGTTGACGGACACGACCGTGCAAAAGCGGTCGCGCTTGAGCGCCGGCGGCGTCAGGGCGACGCGCATACCCGGCTCTAATACAGAAGGAAGCCCCCGCAGCGGCTGCGCGAGGACCTCCCCCTTCCTTCCGTGCGGCTTGACCACACGGGCGATGTTTTTGTACTGGGACCTCAAGGTCCTAGCCCAGAACCTCTACCTCGACAGCAGTGTCGAGGCGAGCGGCCAGTGCACGGGCGAGCGTGCGAATGGCCTTGATGGTACGGCCACGACGGCCGATGACCTTAGCGACGTCATCCTCGGCGACAGAAACCTCAATCGTAGAGGCGTCATCACCATCAATGACCTCAAGGCTCACGGAATCCGGGTCGTCGACGATCTGAACAACGAGATATTCGACGAGATCGGCGATGCGATCTGAGAGCATTGCCTCACCCTCGAACTGTGCAGCGTCAACCTCAGGCACGATTTACTCCTCGGCGCCCTCAGCGGCCTCAGCGGCAGCCTTAGCGGCCTCGGCCTCTTTGGCGAGCTGCTTCTTGGACTTCTTGACGACGGTCTCGGTCTTCTCGCCCTCGTTGGCGGCCTTGACCAGAGCGGCGACGGCGTCGGTGAGCTGAGCGCCCTTGGACTGCCAGTCGGCGATCTTCTCGAGGTCGAGGTTGATGGTCTTGGGGGCGGTCATCGGGTTGTAGCGGCCAACCTCCTCGATGATACGACCGTCACGCGGGGCGCGGGAATCGGCGACGACGACACGGTAGTACGGACGCTTCTTAGCGCCGTGACGAGCAAGGCGAATCTTGACTGCCAAAGGAAACTCCTCCAACCAAGCAGCTTTAGGCTGCAACTACAAACAAACAGTTGAACATAATACGCCATCGACGCGGGCAGGTGAAGTCCGTGAGACCAACTTCTTCGGTGTAGTCGAGGGCAAATCCATATCTTAGACAAGAATTCGGGATTTGCAAGCACATACACGCACCCCACATGAGCTGCGCGGTATACTCATGACATGGAAAGACGCGAACATACATACGGTTATGAGGATGCCATGGGCGTCACACCGCCTCCCTGGACGGGTTCGGCGGTGGGCCTCATGGACCTCGATGCGTTTTTTGCGAGCGTGGAGATGCTCGATCATCCCGAATGGCGCGGAAAGCCGCTCATCGTGGGCGGAGACGCCGATTCGCGTGGCGTCGTGTCCACGTGTTCGTATGAGGCACGTCGCTTTGGCGTGCGCTCTGCCATGGCCTCGGCTGAGGCGCGGCGCTTGTGCCCGCAAGCCATTTGGACGCACGGGCACTTTGATCGCTACCGCGAGGTGAGCGCGCAGGTCATGGCGATTCTTGCCGAGGAGACGCCGCGCGTTGAGCGCGTATCCATCGACGAAGCCTTTATCGATATCACACCGGGTCGCTTTGCGCCCGAGGACCCACTGCTGGTTGCACGGCGTATAAGCGACCGTGTGGCAGCGCTGGGAGTGACGTGCTCCATTGGCGTGGGCTGCAACAAGACGGTCGCAAAGATCGCAAGCGAGCGGGATAAGCCGTTTGGGCTGACCATCGTGCGCCCCGGAACCGAGCAGCGCTTTTTGGCCGCGCTGCCGGTATCTGCCATGAGCGGCATCGGGCGCTCGGCCGAGGAGCGACTGCGCCGTATGCGCATCTACACGCTCGGCGAGCTGTCACGCGCGCCGGAATCCACCTTGGCCTCTATTTTTGGCGTCAACGGCGAACGTATGCGTCAGCGTGCGCTGGGACTTGAAATCTCCGAAGTCACGAGTCTCGATGAAGAGCGCAAGATCAAGTCGGTCAGCAATGAACGCACCTTTGCGAAAGATTTAACTGAGCGCGGAGACATCGAAGCGGCGATTGCACTGTTGGGCGAGTCAGTTGGACGCCGCCTGCGCCGTCAGGGACTGACGGGCGGCACGGTAACGCTCAAGCTCAAGTATTCGTATGGCAGCGGGCGTACGGCACAGCGCCGGCTGCCTCATCCGACCGACGATGAGAACATCTTCGTGGCGGTTGCGCTCGAACTGCTCGACAACATCTGGCAGGAAGGCATGCATGTGCGTCTGGCGGGTATCGGGATGAGCGACTTTGACCATCAGGGCGGCATCCAGACCGACCTGTTCTGCGAAGTCGACGACCGCGGAGCCCAATCCAGCGACCGACGCGACCTCTCGGTTGCTATCGACGCCGTCCGAGACAAGTTCGGCGACACCGCCCTATCCTTCGGCCGCCAATCCCGCTTCAACGATTAACCGCCTTTGGGCAAAAAGAAAGCCGGGCAGGTACGGAAAACCGCAACTGCCCGGCAAAATGCGCGAGGCTAACTAAAAGCCCCGTATCAAATGAGCCACTAGAGGAGGTCGAGGGGGAGCTGGGGGGCGTCACCCCAGAGCTTTTCTAGACGGTAGAAGTCGCGGGCTTCGGGAGTGAAGACGTGAACGACGACCGAGCCGTAGTCCATGAGCATCCAGGTCTTCTGCTCGCGGCCCTCGATGGAGAACGGATGCTCGCCGCAAGCCGCGGCGACCTTCTCCTCGATCTCGTCGACGATAGAATCGACCTGGCGGTTGTTGGTACCGGTGGCAAGCACAAAGTAGTCGCACACGTCGGAAAGCTCGGTCAGGTTGAGCACCTGCACGTCCTCGCCCTTCTTGTCGTAGGCGGCCTGCGCGGCGGCGCGGGCGACATCCTCGGCGGCGACACCGCTCGCGGACAGCGAGGCGGCGGTGCGGTCGGACGTGGCAACGAAACTCTTGTGCTCCACACCTTCAAGAATCTGCTCGTCAGTCATGGTCTCGTCGGCCATGGAATACCTCTTTCTAGACACACCCGAGCTAGCGCAGCTGGGCGTAATGGTTGTAAATCGTAATAGCCGTGGGATAAAGATAGCGCCCGGACTGGATCACATAGACCAGACCCTGCGCAAAACAGGAGAAGAACAACTCGTCGAGCGAGGACTTCCCCACCATCTTGCGCAGCGCATGGGCATAGTCGCCGTGACGGTTGGGCTCGATGGCATCTGCCACAAAGACCACCATATCGAGCGGCGTCATGTCGCAGGCACCCACGGTGTGACGGTCGACAGCCTGGAAAACGGCCGGTGACAGCTCGGGAAAAAGCTGCGGAAGCTCATAGGCGGCAACAGGGCCATGCAAAAGCGGCGTCGCGGCGGAAGGAGAGCCGGCAACCTTGATGCCATAGTGAAGCGCGCGGGCCACGAGCTCGTCATCGGAAAGAACCTTGTCCCAGTCGTGAATTAAGCCGGCGGCAGCCGCATCAAAGCGGTCAACGCCGTAGACCTCGGCCAGATGAAGTGCGGTCTCGGCAACACCCAGCGAATGCACATAGCGCTTGCGCTTATCTTTCATGCGAACATCGAGCAGCTCTTGAATGCGCTTGAGCAGCGCGCGCTCATCGCCCTCAAACTGATCCTCTACCGACAACGTAGCCCCCATCACTCAAAATCTTCTTGGCCCAAATCGGCATATAGCCTGCGCTTGCGAATGTAGCCGAGCACGGACTCGCTCGTAAGATAGCGCACGCTCATGCCGCGGGCAACTCGCTTACGAATGTTCGTCGAGCTGATCGCCAGCGCCGGAATCTGAATATAGCGCACGTCGAACGGCAGCCCCGACTCTTTGATTCGGGCACGCGCCGTATCGATATCAAAGCCCGGTCGCGTCGCCGCAATAAAGGTAGCAAGCTCAGCGATTCGTTCGGCATCATGCCAGGTCACAATATCGATAATCGCATCGGCGCCCGTAATAAAGTAGAGCTTTACCTGCGGCGGGTAAAAGTCGCGAAGGGCATGAAGCGTATCGGCAGTATAGGTCACGCCCGGACGGTCGATCTCGAAACGGCTCGCCAAAAAAGCCGGATTCGCGGCGGTGGCGAGAACCGTCATGGCATAACGGTCCTCAGCAGGCGTCACCGGTTTGTCGAGTTTAAAGGCAGGAGAGCCGGCCGGCATAAAGAGCACAGCGTCCAAGTCGAGCGACTCGCGCGCCTGCTCGGCAGTCACCAAGTGCCCGTAATGAATCGGGTCGAAGGTGCCGCCCATAATGCCAAGCCGAAACTCTTTGCCCTCTTTTATGGGCAGCTCGGGCAAACCGATTCCACCGCGCAGCGACATGGCTTACTCGCCCTCCGAGGTCTCGGCATCGTCCGCGGCATCCGCCGCATCGACAACCTCGACGCCCTCATCCGCAGCATCGGACACGTCAAGGGCCTCAACGGCAACGTCCTCGCCAGCGTCCTCGAGCTCCTCGTACTCCGAGAAGTCCTCGGCGCCCTCAAAGTCAAAGGCGCGCTGGCAAATGCGGACCTCGTCGCCCGCACGGCAGCCGGCCTTCTCGAGCGCGTCGTCAACACCCATGCGCGCAAACTTGTGCTGCAGGTAGATGACGGCTTCCTCGTTTTCCCAGTCGGTCTGGATAACCATGCGCTCGATGGCGCGACCGACCACGCGGAAGGCACCGGGCTCTTCCTGAACAATGCGGAAACGCTTCTCGCGCTGCAGGCGACGGCGCTCCCACTCCTCGTCGCGAAGATCGACCGGCTCATCGGAGACCGCCAGCTCGGCGCGCAGCTTAGCCACCTGCTCGCCCACGGCAAGCATCAGCGTGTTGAGGCCGGCGCCCGTCACGGCGGACACGGCAAAGAACATATGTCCATCGTCGAGCGCGGCGCGCTTAAGGTCGGCAATCTTGTCGGCCGTGCCCGGCGCATCGCACTTGTTGGCGACGACGATCTGCGGACGCTCCGAAAGCTCGGCGCCATACTGCTCGAGTTCACGGTTGATGATGCGGTAATCCTCAACCGGGTCGCGATCCTCAAAACCGCCCGTCATGTCGACGACATGCATGATGAGCGCCGTACGCTCGATGTGGCGCAGGAACTGGTGGCCCAAGCCCTTGCCCTCGCTCGCGCCCTCGATGAGGCCGGGGACGTCGGCAACGACATAGGAGTACTCGCCGGCACGCACCATACCCAGGTTGGGCACGAGCGTGGTAAACGGATAGTCGGCGATCTTGGGTCGGGCGGCACTCATGCGCGCGATAAGCGAGGACTTGCCCACCGAGGGGAAGCCCACGAGCGCGGCATCAGCCATGAGCTTCATCTCGAGCTCAATCCAGTGCTCCTCGGCCGGCTCGCCCAGCTGGGCGAATGCGGGCGCGCGGCGCACCGACGTCACAAAGTGCGTATTGCCCAGACCGCCGGCACCGCCGGGCGCCACAACGACGCGCTCGCCATCATGCACCAAGTCGGCAATCTCGAACATCGGGGTCTGCGTCTCGGGGTCGAGCTCACGCACCACGGTGCCCATGGGAACCTTCAAAATTAGGTCCTCGCCGCTCTTACCGTTACGACGGGCACCCTGCCCATGCGTGCCGCGCTCGGCGCGGAAGTGATGCTTGAAGCGGTAATCGATCAGCGAAGACAGCTGAGCATCGGCCTGGATGACAACATTGCCGCCACGACCGCCGTCGCCGCCATCGGGGCCGCCCTTGGGGACAAATGCCTCGCGCCTAAACGACATGCATCCGGCTCCGCCGTCGCCGCCGCACACGTTAATGCGGCTGATATCGGTGAACTGTGACAACAGAATCGCCTCCTACAAAAAGAGGGAGACCCTTGAATCCTAAAACTCAAGTGCCTCCCACATATGTGCTCTATGAAGGGTAAATTACGCGTTCGCGAGCGGGCGTACGCTGACCCTGTGCTTGATACCCTTGTGGAACTCAACGGTACCGTCGACCAGCGCGAACAGCGTGTCGTCCTTGCCACGGCCAACGTTCTCACCCGGGTGGATGTGCGTGCCGTGCTGACGGACGAGAATCGTGCCCGTGGTTACCGTCTGGCCGGCATAGCGCTTCGTGCCAAGGCGCTGACCGCGGGAGTCACGGCCATTACGGGAGGAACCGAGTCCTTTTTTGTGTGCCATTGTGTATACCTACTCTTTCGTTACGAGTGTAATCTACTCGGCGACGGGAGCCTCGGCAACAGCCTCGGCCTCTGCCTTGACAGCCTTCTTGGCGCGGGACGTAGCCTGGACCTTCACGATCTTCAGCTTGGTGAGCTGCTGACGGTGACCCTTCAGACGACGATAGCGCTTACGCTTGTGGAACTTGAAGACCAGCTGCTTCTCGCCCTTGAACTGCTCAACGATCTGAGCGGTAACCTTGGCCTTGGCCAGCTTGTCGGGATCGGTGACGATCTTCTTACCATCGTTGAGGAAGATGACCGGCAGGGTGACCTTGTCGCCCTCATTGCCCTCGATCTTCTCGACGATGATGACATCGTCGGTGGCGACCTTGTACTGCTTGCCGCCCGTGTTAACGATTGCGTACATGTTTACTTGCCCTTCATGCATCAGTTAGTGCAACAGCCGAATATAGTAGCAGGCGAAAATACCCCCGTCAACGAGTATGTGGAGCAAATCCACAAGTTCGCACAGGTATGGGGCTGACGAGTCGGCCCTCGTCGTCCTCGCATGCTTGATTCTGACGCTCGACATCGTAGGAGCAGATGGTCACGAGGTCTTGCATACCGGTGGAAACAATAGGTGCATCCACGCCCGGGGTCAAGCCCTGCAACAAAACATCAGCAGCAGAAAGCAAAATTTCCGGACGCATGGAGCCCTCGTTGTCAGCATGGGTGTCGAGCATGAGCACCAAATGGTCCGGGCGCTCCCCCGCCGTGAGCTCATAGCCCACGAGCGTGTGATCCAAATCCAAGCGCTTGCTCTTTTTGCCGCGCGCGTAGTCGATGCCATGGTCCGCGCGCAGCGTGTCGATCGCACGACGCACCTCGTCGGTGCTTACGGGCGCCTCGGGATCCAAGTGCAGGTCGATGCGATACGACAGACGCGTGAGTTGCGCCGTCAACGCCGGCGTGCGCACGTCGATATACGCCGCCTCGATGGGCGCCAGATCGGCCGGAGACGCCGCAGCCAGGCGCCCAAACGCCTCGTCGAGCGCCACGAACTCGGTCATAAACAGGTCATACCACTCGCAGATCGACGACGTACCCACCGGTAGCGCCGAAGAGAAGCCCACTCGCATGTGCGGAGAGAAGCCCTGCGTGACGGCATAGGGAAGTCCCGCACGGCGCACGATGCGCTCAATGGTATGGATTACTTCGAGATGGCCCAGGTACTTAAGGCGATCGCGCTTGCCATAGCGAACACGAAGTCTAAAGAGCGTGGGGTTGTCGGTCAGGCGCTCACTCATGCGCGATCACCCATCAATACATTCTTGGCGTGGAGCGTGGGGCAGATTCCGCAGCCGGTGCACGACGTGCGAGTGCAGTCGGGAGTCGTGACACCCTCGAGCGAGCGACGGTACTCGCGCTCGAGGAAGCCGCGCGTGCAGCCGGGGCTCACATGCTCCCACGGCAGACGCCAGTCCAACTCATAGGGCAGGTGCACAAGCTCATTGAGGTCGATGCCGTTTTTGGCGGCAGCCTCCTTCCAGTTATCGAGCGAGAAATGCTCTACCCAGGCGTCAAAGCGAGACCCCAAGCGCCAAGCATCGATGATGACGGGCGTCATGTCACGACCGGCGCGGGAGAGCGCGGCCTCGATGAGCGAAGTCTCGGCATCGTGGTAATGCACGCGGACGGCACGGTTGCGAACGCTCGTGATAAGCAACTTCTGGCGACGCTTGACGTCGTCGTAGTCGAGCTGCGGGCACCACTGGAACGGCGTGGCAGCCTTGGGGATAAAGACCGAAACCGAGATGGACACCGAGATCGAGCCGCGACGAGCCTTGGGCACCACGGAACGACCGAGCTCCAGCACGTGATCGGCCAGATTGGCGATGGCCACGATGTCCTCGTCGCGCTCGCCGGGAAGGCCCATCATAAAGTAGAGCTTCATGCGGTTCCAGCCGGCCTCGAAGGCCGCCTTGGCCGCACGGTCCAGGTCCTCCTCGGTCACGTTCTTGTTAATGATGTCGCGCATGCGCTGGCTGCCGGCCTCGGGCGCGAACGTCAGGCCGCCCTTCTTTTCGCCGGCGACCGACTCGGCCATATCCACGCCAAACGAATCCAAGCGCTGCGACGGAATAGACACGCGAATACCCGTATCCTCCAGGCGACGGTTGAGCCTGCCGAGCACGTCACGAATGCAGGAGTGGTCGGTCGTGGAGAGCGAGGTCAGCGACACCTCGTCATAGCCGGTCTTTTCCAGACCCTGAATCACCGACGAGACGATCTGGTCGGCCGAACGCTCGCGCACCGGGCGATACGTCATGCCGGCCTGGCAAAAACGACAGCCGCGAGCGCAGCCGCGCAGAATCTCGATAGACAGGCGGTCGTGAACCAGCTGCGCATAGGGCACGCACGACTGCGACAGCGGATTCGTGGCGCCGAAATCCTCGACGACGCGCTTGTAGACCACGGCCGGAGCATCCTTGCCCTCGCGCGGCACGGTGTAGCCATGCGGCGAGCAGAGCTCGTCGTGACGAATCTCATAGAGCGACGGCACGTAGTTGCCGGCAATGGATGCAAGCTGCTCAACGATCTGCGCGCGCGGGACTCCTTCGTCGCGCAGGCGCCGATGCAGCTGGCAGGTCTCGAGCAGCGATTCCTCGCCCTCGCCGATGAGGATGGCATCGAAGAAGGCCGCGTACGGCTCGGGGTTGTACACCGAGGGGCCGCCGGCGATGATGATGGGGTCGTCTTCACCTCGGTCGGCCGCTAACAGCGGAATGCCAGCGAGATCGAGTGCCTCGAGGAAGTTCGTCACCGCCATCTCGTGCGGCACATGCAGGCCGACGATATCAAACGAAGCAACGGGGGCAGCACCTTCGAGCGACAGCAGCGGAATGCCCGCCTCGCGCATGGCGTCACCCATATCGGGCCACGGCACATAGCCACGCTCGCAGGAGATGCCCTCGGCCTGGTTAAGGATGTTGTAGAGGATGGCGATGCCCTGGTTGGGCAAACCAACCTCGTACACATCCGGGTAGATCAGGCAGCAACGGTAGTCGGCATCGGCCTTGGAAAGCGTGCCCCACTCGTGATCGATATAGCGGCTCGGCTTTTCGACCTTGGCGAGCAGCGGCTCAATTAAATGAAAGCAGTCTTGATACGGAACGCGCAACAGAAAACCCCTAAGCAGCGAGATCGGATGCGTCTTGGTAGGACGCCATAGGACGGGTGGCGCCCGCGACCGTGGTCACCAGATCGCGAACGCGGGAGAACGTGGCAGTGACCACCTCGTTGGCACGGCTGTAGTCGACATCGCGCTCGTAGAGCGAAACAAGCGCACGGCCCATGCCATAGGTGCCCGCGGCAGCAGTGAGCGCCTTAACGGCAAACCCAATATGCGGCGTCTGCTTGACGAGCGCACGGGTGACCGCGCGGATCACAAGACCGCCGGCAAGCACGCCCGCGACCTCGTAGCCGCGCTCAGGCTTAATGCCGCGTCCAAAGACGGCAGCGAGCTCAAAGAGCATGCCCACCTGAGCCAGCGCCATAACGGGATAATCGGCGCCCGGCAAAAACACCAGCGCACCGGTCGCCATATTGGTGAGCGCGCACGAGGTGATGATACGATTGGCCGCCGCGATGCGCATAAAGGCAAAGTTCGCCGCAAAAGCCGTTTCCTTTTCGGTGCGATCGAGAATCCAGCGGGCAAGCGTCTCGAGCAGATACGTCTTATCGGTTGCCGCTACCACGCCGAGCATAGGCGTGGACTCCTCGATAAACGGCACCTCCACAGCAGACTCGGCAAGCACGCACACGGGGGCGCCGGCGATCACGAGCTCCTGCACGGCACTCTCCAAGCGGTCGGAGCCGCACGAGAGCACCAGCACCACATCGGTATCGGTCTTTGGAGCAATTCGCTCCTCCCCCAGACGCTCGACGCGCACAATGCCCGAGGTCGTCTGCGGCACAAAGGCGTCACGCACCGTCTCGGCCAGAAAGCGCGAGGCGGACGAATCCAAATAGACCGAGACGCGCACCGGCGTATCGGAATCCTTCTTAACGGACGCGCCCATCTTAAAAGCGCGGGTCAGCTTATCTACGGGAATTTTCATAGCAAACCCCTCCAGCGGTTACGCGGCGCCCGAACGATGCCGCCATATGGATTGTACGATACCCACCGTCAGCAGCTGAATCATCATCGAAGACGAACCGAAGCTAATAAACGGTAGCGGAATACCGGTAATCGGCATCATGCCGATGCACATGCCGATGTTTTCGAAGGTCTGGAACGCCCACATGCCAACGATGCCCACACACGAAAGACGCAAGAACAGCGACTCACACTTAAAGGCGACGCGAATCGTCGAAAAGATCAGCAGCACGTAGAGGCACAGGAGCAAAAAGGAACCGCAAAAGCCAAAGGTCTCGGACAGGAAGGCGAAGACGAAGTCGGTATGGAACTCAGGCAGAAAGCCGCCGGCCGACTGCGTTGCGTGGCCCAAACCCTTACCAAAGAAGCCGCCCGAGCCAACGGCGATAAGCGACTGCTGCAGGTTGTAGGCATCGTCCGAATCGGCATTATCGGGGTCGATAAAGACCGTCAGACGGTTCATCTGATACTGCTTGATGAGCACATCGTGGCCGAGCAACGAATCAAAGACCGAATCGAGCGCCAGGACGAGGGCCACCAGGCCCACGAGCAGGGCCAGGGTCGACAGCACCCATTCGCGGCGTGCACCGCTCATGCAGATGACGATGGCACCCGAGACCAACACGACCAGGCCCGAGCCCAGGTCGCCCATGGCAACGACGGCCAAAAACGGGATGGACAGCATGCCGCAGAGCTTGACGTAGTCGCGAACGGTATCGATGCGGCCGTTATACTGCGAGCCAAGCGTGGCGATAAAGAAGATGGTGATGAGCTTGGCAAGCTCAACCGGCTGGAATGTCAAGCCGATACCGGGAATCTTGATCCAGCCCGTCATGCCCAGACCGCCTGTATAGGACAGACCCGGAATCTTGGGTGAGAAGATAACGATCAGGTCGATGACGAGCAACGCCGTCGAGAAATTGGAAATACCGCGCAGGTCGGTACGCCAGACCAGCACCGCCAACACCGCCCCGATACCAATTCCCAACAGATGGCGTGAGAACGAAGCATCGGCCTTAAACTGCGAAGCTGACCAGATAATGATGGCACCGTAGGCGACAAGCGCCACTGTAGCCACGAGCACACCGATATGCACCTTTTGACGAAACGTGCCGCGCGAGGCCGAAAGTTGCTTGTTGACGCGGTCCAGGCTGCTGCGAGAGCCGGTCTTGGTTGAACGGAACAGATCCGCCGGAGAAAAATCCATCGCAACCTCCTATCGAACCGAAGAATCGCCCGAGGCCGAAGAGGTATCGGGCTCGTCATAAATCACGCCGAGCACATCGCGCACGACATGCATCGCGGTATCTGAGCCACCGCCGCCCTGCTCCAGGACAGTAGCGATGACATACTTGGGATCATCGGCCGGCGCATAGGCGCAAAACCACGCGTATTCGTCCTCGCCGCTTTTCTCGCCCGTGCCCGACTTGCCGTATACCTGCGGCGTCAGGGTGCCAAAGTGAGCCGCCAAGGACGTCGATGCCGTGTAAATCACGTCGTGCATGCCGTTGCGAACAAGAGCCAAATCCGAATCGCTGTTGATCTTGGCCTCCAGGCGCTTCTTCTTGCCCTTGCCGTTGTACTTATAGGCATCGCCGTCGCCATCGCGCGACACGGCAGACAAAAACACGTGAGGCACGTACTGCTTACCGCCGTTGGCAAGGCCCATGTAGGCGCATGCCATCTGCAGAGGCGTCACCAAAATGTCGCCCTGGCCGATGGCGATGTTGGTCATATCGCCGGCATTCCACTTGCGGTCTTCGGCAGAGGCGTCGGTAAAGTACGACTCTTTCCACTCGGCATCGGGAATACGGCCCGCGCCCTCACTCGGCAGATCGATACCGCAGGTCTTGCCTAGGCCCCAGCGACGAAAGACCTCCTGCAGCCCCTCGGAATGTTGCTCGTCATAAAAGAACGCCTTGCCCATGTCGTAGAAGACGGGGTCGCACGAGTTGGCGATACCCGACTGCAGCGTCATGGTGCCGTGTCCAGACGTCAGCCAGCAGCGCTTGCCCCAAGCCTTGCCCAAGCCCGTCCAATAGCCCGTGCAGTTGGTTGTCTGCGTTGAAGTGTAGGTTCCAAACTCAAGACCGGCCAGTGCCGAGAGCGGCTTGATGGTCGAGGCCGACATGTACTGTCCGCTAATGGCGCGGTTGAGCAGCGGGTGCGAACCCTTGTCATCATTGAGCTCGGTCCACACGTCATTTGAGACGCCGCCGATAAAGACGGACGGATCGAACTTGGGCTCGCTCGCCATGCCCAGGATCTCACCATTGTTGGGATCGAGGCACACCACAGCGCCGTTGCCGGCATTGCTGTAGCCAGTGGTCTTGGCAAGCTCGATGGCGCTCGCCAGCGCCGTCTCACAGGCCTGTTGGATCTTAAGGTCGAGCGTGAGCTTAATGTCGGAGCCGGCCTTGGCGGGCACGGCGCCGGCCTGACCGGTCACATTGCCCGAGGCATCGACCTTGACGGTCTGCTCGCCACGAATACCCTGCAGCAGGTTTTCGTAGTAGCTCTCAACACCCGCCTGGCCCACGATATCGCCCGACTGGTACGTAATCTTGCCAGCAGAAGCATCATCATCGCCAGAGGTTTTCTTATTCTGGGCCTCGAGCTGCTCGGAGGTAATGGTGCCGGTATAGCCCAAAATGTGACAGGCCGTCTCGCCATATGGATACTGGCGCTCGGTACGCTCGGCAATCTTGACGCCCGGGAACTCGCCGGCGTGCTCCTGAATATAGGCAACCGTGGAGCGACGGACGTCCGTCGCGATGGTATGCAGGCTCTGGGCGCCCTCGGAATTGTCCTGAATATTGCGCAGCACCGCCACGTAGGGCATACCGAGCACGTTGGCAAGATGGCGAACCAAAACCTCATCCTCGGCAAGGTCGCGGTAGGCCACGACAGCAAGTGAGGGACGGTTCTGGACAAGTGCCACGCCATTGCGGTCGAGGATGCGGCCGCGCACAGCGGGTGTGGTAACGGTGCGCGTCTGATTGCTATTAGCCTGCTTTTCGTAATAGTCCGACGAGACCATCTGCATGCCCCACAGCTTGACGGCAAGCGCCGCGAACATCGCGCCCACACCCGTGGTGAGGATGGAGAAGCGGCCCTTAAAGGCGGTCGCCGCGGTATTGCCCTCGCCCTCGGTGGCGCGCGGGGCCGTTCCATGCTGCGTATCGTAGGTAAAACGGGAATCGCCGCGACGCATGATGACCAGTGCGACCACGATGGCCACAACCAGCACGATACCGGCGATAATAACCGTCATCTGGGAAGACATCTACGAGCCTCCCCTATTTGAGCTTACGGGTCTTGGGCTTAAAGCGCATGCCCGTCTGGCGTCCGCCACGTGCGGAGAATCCATAACCGGACTGCGGCACGACGCCGGACATCAAAAACGGAATGGCAACCAGACCCGTCAGGATCGAAGACGGCAGCGCATGGCCGAAGATCGCCACGACAAAGCTCGTCTCCAAACCCATAAACAGCAAGATGATGCTGTAGATCACATTAATGACGAACGCGAAGGCGCCCACAGTGATGCCGCGCGCACTCGGGGTACCGCCCGTCTGACCGGCGGCGCTATGCACCAGGGCAAAAGAACCCACGGTCAGCAGGAGCGACATAACGCCCACCGGCACGGCAGCGGAAAGGTCATAGAACAAGCCGCTGCAAAAACCGCACACGACGGCACGGGTCGGGTCGCCCGAGAACACGCTTAGGCACACCAGGATAATCATAAAGTTGACGCGACCGCCCGCAATGGAGATCTGCGGTGCCAGGCCTGCCTGCAGCAGCACGCACACAATGGCGGCGATTACAAACGTGCGGGAGCTCATCCCCTGCTCGTGTAGATCCATGGACATGCCCCCTATTCGCTCGAGCCGGAATCGGTCGTCTCGGACGTGTCGGAACTGTCATCCGGGCTCTCGTCCTTCGTCTTGGTCGCAGCATCGCGCGACGTTCCCTGCGGCGTGCTGTTGGCCGTGTTCACGTCCTCATCCGAGGCCGACTGTTCGTCGGTCAGCGAGGTAATGACCAGCACTTCCTCGTTGTTCTCGGCCGTGGTCTGGGCGCGCACCACAATGGTGTAGTACACGTCGTTTGCCGATTTCTCAACCGACGAGACGGTGCCGAGCGGAAGGCCCTTGGGGAACACACCGCCAATGCCCGAGGTCACGATGATGTCGCCAACCTTAACGTCGGAGTCGACGCTCACGTACTCAAGACGCAGCGTGCCGTCAGCCTGACCCTGCAGCATGCCCTGGGCGCGCGTGTCCTGCACCATAGCGGACACGCCCGAGTTCTCGTCGCCAATCAGGCGCACGGTGGACGTCTTGGCCGAGACCTCGATAATCTGGCCTATGACACCGGCAGAACTCGTCACAGGCATGTTGATGGTAAGACCGTCGGCAGAACCCTTATCGATGGTGACGGTCGAGGTCCAGGCATCACCCGAAGCGCCGACGATACGAGCTGCGGTTGATTTGAGGTTGTAGGTCGACTGCAGGCCGACCAGCCCCTCCAGTCGCTCGGCGGTCTTTTGAGCCTCGGAGAGCTCGGCAACCTTAGAGGTCAGTTCCTCGTTTTGCTTCTTAAGCTCGTCAAGCGTGTCCTGCGACGCCGTAAGGTTAGAGAACACGTTGCCGATCGCATTGAAGGGAGCCGCCACAGCCGAACCCACAAAGCGCACCGGCGAGGTAATCGTCGTCACACCCGAACGCACGGCATGAATCGGCCCCGTCTCGCCCTCACGAATATAAAACGTGAGCAGCAACACCGAAATCAGGCTGAAAACAATCAACGGGCGCATACCCGTTGATTGTCGCTTGGTATTCAGATTTGTGGAGAAACCCGAAGATCGTGCCAAATGGAATCCACCTTTTGGAAATTAAGCATTGGTCTGGACGAAGCCGCCATCAAACGCATTGGCCTCGAGCACGCGGGCACAGCCGTTAACGACGTTATCGAGCGCCGTGGGGCTGACGTTGACCGAAACGCCGGTCTCATCGCGCAGGCGCACGTCGAGACCACGCAGCAGCGCGCCGCCACCGGTCAGCAAAATGCCGTAGTACATAAGGTCCGAGGCAAGATCGGGAGGCGTAGCGTCGAGTGCGTCCTTGACGGCCTTGGCCATCTCGTCGAGCGGCTTGTTGAGCGCGCGACGAATCTCCTCGCTCTCGATGCGCACGGTCTTGGGCAGACCGGTGATCACGTCGCGGCCGTTGACCTCGACGTCGAGCTCGTCCTTGAGCGGCACGGCGGAGCCGACCTTGATCTTGATGTCCTCTGCCGTACGCTCGCCGATGGCCAGGTTGTAGGCATCGCGAACGTGCGTGAGGATAGCCTGGTCGAACTCGTCGCCGGCAATACGGATGGACTGCGAAACGACGATGCCGCCCATAGCGATAACGGCAACCTCGGTAGTACCGCCACCGATGTCGATGACCATGGAGCCGGTGGGTTCCTCGACGGGCAGGTCGGCGCCGATGGCGGCAGCCATAGGCTCTTCGATCAGATAGGCCTGGCGGGCACCGGCCTGGATCGTGGCCTCAAAGACAGCGCGCTTCTCGACCGACGTGACGCCGGAGGGAACGCAGACGACAACACGCGGACGCGGAGTCCACGGATAGCGCTTCTCGGACGCCTTGTCGATAAAGTAGCGAAGCATGGCCTCGGTAACGTCGAAGTCGGCGATGACGCCGTCCTTCAGGGGACGAACGGCCACGATGTTGCCGGGCGTACGGCCGAGCATGCGCTTTGCCTCGATACCGACCGCCAGGATGCGCTCGTCGTTCTTGTCGATGGCGACAACAGAGGGCTCGCGAATGACGATGCCCTTGCCGCGCACGGAGACAAGCGTATTGGCGGTGCCGAGGTCGATGGCAAGATCGCCCGCATAGCTACCGAAGAACATATCCATCAAAGAAAACAACGCAACTCCTGATGTGTTGGATGATTGCTGGAAAACTACTAGCTCATCATACTAGCGCAAGCCCGGCACCTCACTTGCGGTGAAGCGCCGGGCAAAGCTAAATCCCATAAGGTCACTACTGGTTGTCAGCAGCCGAGAAATCCATATCGAGCGAGGAAACGGCCCAGCCGATATGGTTGTCGGAGCGCACGAATTTGACGGTGTACTCCTGCTCGCCGCCCTTGGACAGCGATGCCTTCACCTTGGCGGTCGTCTCGGTCATGGACTGATCCATGCCCTCGACGGACACGGTGGCACCCTGCGGAATCGAGGAGATGATCATCGACTTAGCGTCCTCGGACAGGCTCGAGGCCAGGCAAGACTCGGCCTTTGCGGCGTCACCGTCGCCGGCAGCCTGGAACAGATCGGTAACGACAGACTCCTGAGACGGGAAGCCAAAGCCGCGCGTGTAGGCAAAGCCCAGACCGCCCGCGGCGATCAAAATAAGCAGAAGCAGCACGATAAAGACTTTGAGACCCGTATGGCGATGGCGACGACGGACCTTGGCCTGCTTACGATCCTGACGGTCCTGCTGGACCATCTCGGACTCGGACAGCGTAAAGAAGCCGGTGTCCGAGGGATCAGGCATAAACTGACCGGTCGCGCCCGTAGGATCGAGCGGATCGACGGCAGGAGCGTCCATCGCGGGCGCCGGAGCCGTGGCCATAGCCGTCTGGGCAGACAGCGCGGCAAGCGAATCCTGCACGCGGGCAAGCTCATCGGCCTGCTCGGAGGTGAGCTGGTAGATGCCATCGGCAGTAGCGGCATTAAAGGCGTCGAGTGCGTCGGAGGGACGGCCGGCGGCAGAAAGCGCCTGACCCATGCCGGCGTTGAGCGCACGCGTGTCGTCGCGGGGGCCGGCAAAGTCGATAGCCGTGCGGTAAGTCTCCACGGCATCCGCCGGACGGCCGAGCTTAATGAAGCAACGACCGAGCTCGCCGAGTGCGGCGGCAGGAGCCGGATTGGCGCCGTCGATGGCAGCCTGACGGAAGGCGGTTCCCGCGTTGGCATAGTCGCCCGACTGGAACAGCGCATTGCCCAGGCCCAGATAGGCCTTGAACGGCGTGGCATAGGAAGCATCCTGCGTAGCGGCAGAGAAAGCCTGAGCGGCCGTCGTGTAGTCGCCCACGGCGGCGAGCGCCTTGCCGCGGTTGGTGAGCAGCGCGCCGCGCTTGCCGTAGGTACCGTCGTTGAGGGCGGCGGCATAGGCCTCGGCGGCCTCGGCATACATGCCCAGGTGCATCAAGGCGTTGCCACGAAGGTGATCGGCCTCGCCCATAATCTCATCGGGAGTCTTTGCCGCCCCAAGCATCTGGGCTGCAGCAGAAAAATCACCCGCGCGGTAAGCGGCGCGGCCCTGTTGGATCAGCTGGCTATTCAAGGAAGTCCCCTTTACTCGTGAACGATCTCGACATGGACGATCTCGTCGCCGGCACGCAGCTGCGAAATCACATCGAGACCCTCGACCGTGGTACCAAAGACGGTGTAACCGGAATCAAGGTTATGCTGGGCACCCAGGCAGAAGTAGAACTGCGAACCCGCGGAATCGGGGTCCATGGAGCGTGCCATGGCAAGGGCGCCATCGACATGGCTGTTGCGCGGATTGGTGGCAAACTCGCCCTTGATGCAGTAGCCGGGGCCACCGGTACCGGGCATACCGTCGGGGCCCTCAAGACCGGCAGCGACGTCGGCGCCGGACATGTCGCGGGTATTGGGGTCGCCGCCCTGGATAACAAAACCGGGCACATAGCGATGGAACTTAAGGCCATCATAGAAGCCCATCGTGGAAAGCTCGCAGAAGTTCGCGACATGAATGGGAGCGCCCTCGCCGTCAAACTTGACCTTGATGGTACCCTTCGACGTCTCGATTACGGCGCACTCGTCGCCGGCAAGCTGATACTCGGGCGTGTAGAGCTCTTTCTTAAAACCAAACATGTGGTTCCTTCCTCGTGCGTTTAAAGCATATTTGTACGAATTGTAGCAATAAGCACGGGTTTACATCAATTGCGCACGTAGGTTATGCCGACTATGGCGAACTAATTTTAGGAACGCTGCTGCGGCTTCCAGGAACCCACATTGGCATCGTACTGGTTCAGCGCGCTGTTGCCGCCCTGCGCGATGGGCGCCAGGATCTCGCTTTGGTGGGAACTCATCGACTCGCCATCGGGAATGGCCAGCGAGATATCCCAGCTCTGGCAGATCACGTCGACGCGCTCATACATCCACTCGGCAAGCTGCTTTAAGTGGGCGATGTCATCCGCATAGACCGTATCGTCCTGATACTTAAGATTGTTGAGCTCATCTTGCGTCTTTTTGATCTGGTCGCGCAGGGCGTAGGCACTCTGCGACAGCTCCTGACGGGTGGACAGCGGCGTTCGGAGATAACCATTGTTAAAGGAATCGATGACCTCGCCGATCTGGTCCTCGTCAGCGTAGGACACGATGGTCTGATACAGACCGTCGAGCCTGGTATAGAGCTGATCATCGGTGAGCACGGTTTCTTCCTGAACCACCTCGGCAGAATCGCCCTGCTTGGTATCGTCCTCAGTCGCCTCGCCCTTTTGACGCGTGGGGAAGGTGGTTTGTGCAGCTTGGCCAAACTGGTCGTAGAAGCCAGGCATAACACCCATGGGATCGGTCGTCACGAACCAATAGGCACCACCGCACACGACGGCAAGGACCGCGATGATAATGAGCGGCTTGGGAATATGACGCTTATGCTTGTGATAGGCGTCCTCGTCGGGGTGCACCTTGCGCTTGGGTTTTTGAGCATCGTCATGCAGGGAAACGGGCGTGGGAATATCGACCTTGGAGATACCGAAATCCTTATCGAAAGCTGGCAGCACGCAGGTCTCATTGGGGTCGGCGGCGTCCGAAAGCACCGCAGCGGCAGAGGCCGGCGCATGCGGCACCTCGGTATCGATCTGCTCTTGCGTTAGACGCGGAAAGCCCGCCGTGCGGCCCGCTGCCAGGTCGGATGCGGCCGCGTCCTCGGAGAGGATACCCGGAGCGGGGCGTCCGCATTTGGGGCACGTACGATCATGCGGAGAAAGACGGGCACCGCAGCCCTCACAGAACACGAATTCGGTGTGCTCGGGACCATCGCCCGGACCCACATAGGCGTTGCAGTAGGGGCAGAACGAGGCGCCGTCCTCGATAGTCTTAAGGCAATGCGGGCAGATCACGGCATCCTCTTTTCGAAGCAATTCAAATAATCGAGGTTAGAGCATAACATCGCCACGGCCCTACAGGAGCAAGGCACCAATTCAACATCGCCAGGGCGCGTAGCTACTTCTTCTTTTTGCTCGGCATCGAGACTTTGATGCCTTGGGCGGACTTGGTTACGCGAGAGCGCTTGGCTCCGCTACCCTTCTTTTTCTTGGGCTGGGCCTGGGCCACGCCCTCGAGTGCGCGGGCCTCGGCCTCGCGAGCGGTGCGATCTTCGCGGCGCTGCGCCATGTCGGCGGCGACGCGCTTGGCAAAACGCTCGGCCGTCGAACCCGTCGAGCTCACCTTGCCGCCACCGCGACCCAGGTGGACGCGCACACCGCGGCCAAAACCAGTTGCGGCATGACGACGACGCGGCTTGAGCGAATCCATCATCGTGGCGAGCTTAAAGAACACCGAGCAGGTAAAGACCACGATGACAGCCAAGATTACCATCTGGCCCATCGACAGGTTGGCAATAGACAGCAGCTCCGGGAATCCGATAACGCCCACCAGGATGCCGGCGACAACAAACACGAAGAGCACCACACGTAAGGGCGTGAGAGGCTGCGAGATGCGCCAGATCAGGCTGACGCTCGCCGCGCACGACGAAAGCAGGCACATCGTAGACAGCGTGAGCTGGCTAAAGCCAAACACGCGCGCCACAAAGATATCGAGCGCCGCGGCCAAAATGACCGCAATCGACGCCGGCAGTGCCCGCTTGAGCACGTTCGTCAGGAACGACCCCTTCACGCGAGCATTGTTGGGCTCCAGGCCCAACACAAAGCCCGGCGCGCCGATGCAGAAGAAGTTGATGAGCGTCATCTGAATCGGCTCGAAAGGGTACGGCGGCAGCGCGATGCACAGCGCCGCCAGGCCCATCGAGAACAGCGTCTTGGTCAGGAACAGCGAAGCCGAACGCTGCAGGTTGTTGATGGAGCGACGGCCCTCGGCCACCACGGCGGGCATCGAGGCAAAGTCGTTGTCGACGAGCACGATCTCGGCCACGTTACGCGCGGCATCGGAGCCGGCCGCCATGGCGACGGAGCAGTCGGCCTCCTTGAGCGCCAGCACGTCGTTGACGCCGTCGCCTGTCATGGCCACGGTGTGCTCGCGGCGCTTGAGCGCCTGCACGAGCTCGCGCTTCTGCTGCGGGGTCACACGACCAAAGACATGGTAGCGGTCCACTGCGGCATCGAGCTTGGCCGGCGTATCGAGCGTCGTGGCGTCCACATAAGCGTCCGCCCCCGGCACGCCCACCACGCGCGCGATCGACGACACCGTACGCGGGTCGTCGCCACTGATCACGTTGAGCGTCACGCCCTGCTCGTTAAAGTAGCCGATGGTCTCGGCCGCCGAGGTACGAATCTCGTCGCGGATGGTCACAAAGCCCACGGGCTCGGCCTCGCCCACCATATCGCCATCGGGCGTAAAGCCGTCCACGCGCGCCACCACGAGCACGCGGCAGGTATCGGCAAGCTCGGCGACACGGTTCTCGACCTGGGCAAACGCACGATCAGAGAGCACAAACTGCGCCGCACCCATCACATAGGAGCCCTGTGCAAACGACGCGCCGCTCCACTTTTTGGAAGACGAGAACGGAATGACCGACAGCGGCTCGGACACCTCGACCGGGCGATCGGCGTAATAGTTGAGCAGCGCCTGGCAGGTCTCGTTGGCATCGGCCGAGGTCGCACGCGCCACGTTAGCCAGCGCAAAATCGAGCACCGTGGTATCGACGGGAACGGCGGCGTCGCTCTCCCCCACACCCATACCCTCGACCGGTAGCGGATAGGTACCCTCGACCTCCATGCGACCCGACGTGATGGTGCCCGTCTTGTCCAGGCACAGCACGTCGACGCGAGCGAGCGTCTCGATGCAGTAAAGCTGCTGCGCCAGCACCTTGCGGCGGGCCAGGCGCACCGTGGCGATGGCGAGCACCGACGAGGTCAGCAGCACCAGGCCTTGCGGGATCATGCCCAGCAGGGCGCCCACCGTGGACAGCAGCGCCGACGAAGGCACATGACCAGCCAACAGCTCGGAGAAGCACCACGAAAGCGCGCTATCGCCCGGGGTTCCCGCGGCATCCCACAGCTCGCTCACACTCGAGGCAAACAACGCCAAACCGAGCGGGATCATGATGATGCTCGCAAAGCGCACGATGGCGTTAAGCGCGTTCATGATCTCGGAATTGACCTTTTTGACGTACTTCGCCTCGTTATTAATTTTGGCCACGTAGTTGTCGGCGCCGACATGGATCACGCGGGCGCGCAGCAAGCCCGAGTCGATAAAGCTGCCGCTCATGAGCTCGGAACCGGGCTGTTTCTTAATGAGGTCGCTCTCACCCGTCAGCAGGCTCTCGTTCACGAGCGCCTCGCCCGAAACCACCACGGCGTCAGCGGGAATCTGGTCGCCGCGCCCCAGGCGGATGATATCGTCGAGCACGATCTGGTCCAGGTCGAGCTCCACCTCGGCGCCGTCGCGCACCGCAATGGCCTTCTTGGAGGTCAGCAGCGTGAGCTTATCGACCATCTTCTTGGAACGCATGGACTGGATGACGCCAATAGCAGTATTGAGGAACACTACGAACAGGAACGTCAGATTCTTAAACGAACCGGTCAAAATGACTAGGAACGCCAAAATCACGTTGATCAAATTGAACAGCGTGCAGAGGTTCTCGATGATGAGCTCTTTGACCGACTTGGTCTTGAGCTCCATGTTGCGGTTGATCTTACCGGCGGCGATGCGCTCCTCGACCTCGGCGGTCGAGAGTCCGCGCTCGATATCCGTTGCTGCCATACCACGTCCCATCACGTCGCGTCGGTATAAGAAAAACCGCCCGGACCATGCGAGGTTCGGACGGTCTTACGTTCGATGGTGCCCCATGTTGGATTCGAACCAACGGCCTTCTGCTCCGGAGGCAGACGCTCTAATCCCCTGAGCTAATAGGGCCAACGTTTGGCATTATACCCAAGTGCACCACGGGCTATCAAAATAAAAGAAAAAGCTTTGCAATTCCGGGGAAGACGCGGCGCAACGGCTCACTTTAGAAGGCAAAAGCGAATCAGATAGTATAAACTCTCATGCACCATATATACACGGCTCGCGATGCGGGCCGTTTTTGCAAGGGTTATCCATCGAGGTGAGAGGCACACCATGATTGCAATTTTAAAGCAGAGCGCCAGCGACGAGGCCGTCAGCCATATCGTCAGCTGGATTGAGAAAAAGGGCCTGAAGACCGACGTCTCGCGCGGCGAGAACGAGACGATCATCGGCCTGGTGGGCGATACGACCAAGATCGACCCATTCCTGCTCGAGTCCATGGACGTCGTCGAGCGCGTGCAGCGCGTCTCCGAGCCGTTCAAGCGCGCCAACCGCAAGTTCCACCCCGAGGACTCCGTCATCGACTGCGGCCACGGCGTACATGTAGGCGGCGACCAGTTCCAGGTCATCGCCGGCCCGTGCTCCGTCGAGGGCGAGAACCTCATCCGCATCGCCCGCCGCGTGAAGGCAGCCGGCGCCACGATGCTGCGCGGCGGCGCCTACAAGCCCCGCACTTCCCCGTACGCCTACCAGGGCATGGGCCCCGCCGGTCTGGACCTGCTGTGCGAGGCATCCGCCGAGCTCGACATGCCGATCGTCACCGAGATCATGGACCCGCGCGACGTGCAGGTCTTCCTCGACAAGAAGATTGACGTCATGCAGATTGGCGCTCGCAACGCCCAGAATTTCCCCCTGCTCAAGGAGGTCGGCAAGACGCAGACCCCGGTTCTGCTCAAGCGCGGCATGTCCGGCACCGTCGACGAGCTGCTCATGGCTGCCGAGTACATCATGAGCGAGGGCAACGACAACGTCATCCTGTGTGAGCGCGGTATCCGCACCTTCGAGACCCGCACCCGCAACACCTTCGACCTCAACGCCGTGCCGGTGCTCCACCACCTGTCGCACCTGCCCGTCGTTGCCGACCCCAGCCACGCCACCGGCTACACCCGCTACGTTGAGCCTATGGCGCTCGCGGCGACCGCCTGCGGCGCCAACGGTCTGGAGATCGAGGTCCACGACGACCCGAGCCATGCTTGGTCCGACGGCGCTCAGGCCCTCACCCCCGACCAGTTCGACGACACCATGCGCCGCATCCGCGCCATCCGCGAGGTCGTCTGCCAAGAGACCGTTCAGGAGTAGCCCATGGGCACGGTGAGAAACGCACGCGTTAACCAGGGTGGCCCCAAGTGCGCCGGCATCGTGGGCCTGGGCCTCATCGGCGGCAGTTTTGCCCGCGGCTATGCGCAGGCGGGCGTCCGTGTGCTGGCCTGGGACCCCGATGACGACGTCATGACGGCCGCCAGCATGGGCACCGTTGCCGGCGAGCTCAACGACGAGACGCTCGGCGAGTGCGACATCATCGTCCTGGCATGCTACCCCGAGGCATGCATCGAGTGGCTCGAGGCGCACGCCCAGGCACTCGCCGACGCCACCGACACCGAGGCCATCATGGGCCCCGTGGTGATCGACACCGTAGGCGTCAAGGGCATCGTGTGCGAGCGCGCCTTTGAGCTTGCCCGCGAGCACGGTTTTTACTTTGTGGGCGCGCACCCCATGGCGGGCACGCAGTTCTCGGGCTACGCGCATTCCCGCGCCGACCTGTTCCAGGACGCACCGCTCGTGCTTGTACCGCCCGCAGTGGACGACGCACTCAAGCTGGAGCTTTTGGGCCAGGTGCGCGAGATGGTACGTCCCCTGGGCTTTGGCAAGTTCAGCGTAACGAGCGCCGCCGAGCACGACCGCGTCATCGCCTTTACGAGCCAGCTCGCGCACGTCGTCTCCAACGCCTATGTTAAGAGCCCGACCGCTCAGGTCCACCACGGCTTTTCGGCCGGCAGCTACCGCGACCTCACCCGCGTGGCACACCTCAACCCGCAAATGTGGTCCGAGCTCATGATCGACGACGCCGATGCGCTCGCCTTCGAGATCGACCATCTGATCGAATCGCTTGGCGCCTACAGCCGCGCCCTTAAGGACCGCGACCAGCGCTATCTGGAGAATCTCCTTGCCGAGGGCGACCGCATTAAGCGCGCGCTCGACGACGAGGCCTCCCACTAGACCACCCATCACGCCAGGTCGAAAGGACCGAAGCTTATGGCGATTACTATCGATATCGACACCGCACGCCCCTACCAGGTGCATGTGGGCACGTTTCTGCTGGAGCAGGCAGGTCCGCTCGTCCGCACCACCGCCGGCGGCACCCGCGCCGTCATCGTGACGGACACCAACGTGAGCCCGCTCTATCAGATGCCCGTTAAGCAGAGCCTGGAGGCGTCAGGCTACGAGGTGAGCATCTGCACCTTCGAAGCCGGCGAGGCCCATAAGCGCGCCGAAACCTATGTTGCCATTTTGGAGTTTGTGGCCGAGCACGAGCTTTCGCGCTCCGACGTGATCGTGGCACTCGGCGGCGGTGTCGTGGGCGACGTGGCGGGCTTTGTGGCCGCCACCTACATGCGCGGCTGCAAGTTTGTGCAGATCCCGACGAGCCTGCTCGCCATGGTGGATTCGTCGGTGGGCGGCAAGACCGCCATCGACCTGGCTGCCGGCAAGAACTTGGCCGGCGCCTTTTGGCAGCCAAGCGTGGTTATCGCCGACGTGGGATGCCTGGCGACCCTCACGCCCGAGCAGTTCGCTGACGGCTGCGGCGAGGTCGTCAAGCACGCCGTGATCGCCGACCCGGAGCTCTTCGCCGAGCTGGAGAAGACCCCGCTCACGCTGGAGCTGCTCAACCGCGACGTGGCCCGCGTAGCGCTCATCATCGCCCGCAATATCGACATCAAGCGCGCCGTGGTCGTCGCCGACGAGCGCGAAACCAACCAGCGCAAGCTCCTCAACTTTGGACACAGCGCCGGACACGCCGTCGAGGCCTGCGAGCACTTTGAGCTCGGACACGGCAACTGTGTGTCGATCGGCATGGGCATCATCACGCGCGCCGCGGCCCTGCACGGCGTTTGCGATGCCGCACTGCCCGGTCGTATTGAGGAACTCTGCGCCCGCCATGGCCTCAAGACCCGCTGCGACCTAGATGCCGATGCCGTCTTTGCCGAGGCGCTCCACGACAAGAAGCGCGCGGGCGACACCATCGACCTGGTGATTCCGCACGGCATTGGCCGCTGCAGCATCGACCGCACGCCACTTTCCACTTTCCACGAACTCATTGCCGAGGGCCTCGGCCAGAAGGGAGACGCATCCGCATGCTAGCCCGCATCACCCCGTCCCCGCTTAAGGGCACCGTTCCCGCCATCGCGTCCAAGTCGATGGCGCATCGCCTCATCATCTGCGCTGCGCTTGCCAACGGCGAGACGCACGTCACCTGCAACACCACCTGCGCCGACATCGAGGCCACGGTGCGTTGCCTCACGGCCCTGGGCGCCCGCATCGAGACCGTCAAGGACGGCTTCCAGGTCCACCCCACCATGAAGAGTATTGAGTTTGGCCTGCTCAAGGCCCTTGCCGGCGGCACGCTCGACTGCGGCGAAAGCGGCTCCACGCTCCGCTTTATGTTGCCTGTCGCCTGCGCGCTGGGTGCGGATGCCACCTTCGTAGGCCAGGGCCGCCTGGGCGCCCGCCCGCTCTCCCCGCTCTCGAACGAGATCATCGCCGCCGGCTGCGACCTACAGGGTCTGGGCGGTTTTCCGCTCAAGACGAGCGGCCGCATGCGCCCGGGCACCTTTGTGCTTCCGGGCAACGTGAGCTCGCAGTACATCTCGGGCCTGCTGCTGGCAGCCCCGCTGCTGGCCCAGCCCTCCTGCGTGCAGGTAACCGGCCTCATCGAGAGCCGCCCCTACATCAACCTGACGATACAGGCCATGAAGGCCTTTGGCGTCGAGGTCAACGTCGAGCGCATTCCGGCCAAGGACGACCAGCCCGAGGTCACGAACTTCCGCGTGAGCAGCGGCTCGTACCGCACGCCCGGCAGCGTAGCCGTCGAGGGCGACTGGTCCAACGCCGCCTTTTGGCTGTGCGCCGGTGCCATCGGCACCGACCCAATCACCGTCGAGGGCGTGTCACTGAGCTCCGCACAGGGCGACCGTAACGTGCTTGCCGCGCTTTCGCGCTTTGGCGCCCGCATCGTGCGCTCCACCAACGCCGCCACCGTGCAGTCCGACAAGCTCGCCGGCTTTGAGATGAGTGCCCACGACATTCCGGACCTGGTGCCCGTCATCTCGGCCGTGGCCTCGCTGGCACAGGGCCGCACCTTTATCCGCGATTGCGCCCGTCTGCGCATCAAGGAATCCGACCGTCTGGTCACCACCACCCGCGAGCTCACCGCGCTGGGCGCGCAGGTGCGCATTGCCGGCGATGACCTCATCATCAAGGGTGTCGATGCCTTCACCGGCGGCGAGGTCGATTCGCACAACGACCATCGCATCGCCATGATGGCCGCTATCGCCGCGAGCCGCGCCACCGGCGAGGTCGTGATCCACGGCGCCGAGGCCGTCAACAAGTCCTATCCCGATTTCTTCGACCACTACCGCCTGCTGGGCGGCAAGGTCACACTCGAGGAGGAATAGCATGTCCTCGACCTTTGGCAACGTCTTGCACTTAAGCATCTTCGGCCAGTCGCACTCCCCCGCCATCGGCTGCTCACTCGATGGCATTCCGGCGGGCATCCCCGTGGACCAGGAGCAGCTGCAGGCCTTCCTCGACCGTCGCGCCCCCGGTCGCGACGAGACCGCAACCAAACGCCGCGAGGCCGACGCCGCGCACATCATCGCCGGTGTTGTCGATGGACATACCACCGGCGCGCCCATCGCCGCGATTATCGAGAACACCAACACGCGCTCCAAGGATTACTCCGAGCTGCGCCGCAAGCCCCGTCCCGGACATGCGGACTTCCCTGCGCGCGTGAAGTATCACAACATGCACGATGTCGCCGGCGGCGGACACTTCTCCGGCCGCCTAACGGCACCCCTGTGCATCGCCGGCGGCATTGCGCTGCAGGCACTCGAGGCCCGCGGCATTAAAGTGATGGCGCATGTGGCGCAGATCGGCGGCATCTCCGACCTGCCGATGGACGACATAGTCTATCGCGAGGCCGACCGCAAGGCGATCCTTACGAACGATCTGCCGTGCATTGACGCCGCCGCAGCCGGCCGCATGC
>CAJJZM010000006.1:0-34086 GCA_905197595.1 uncultured Collinsella sp. | reverse complement strand
GCCCGCTTAGTATCGCGCTTAGATTCGCAAGGTTGCGGTAGCCAGCGGCCTACTTTGCGTCGTAGGCCTCGGTGTCCCACCAGTCGAGCTGGGCGATGTTGTCGCGGATGTGCTGGCAGCTCTTGTGGAAGCCCTCGAGCTCGTACTCGGAAAGGTCGAGCGTGTAGACCTCCTCGACGCCCTCGGCGCCGATCACGCACGGCAGGGACGTGAAGATGCCCTCCTCGCCATACTGGCCGGTCATGAGCGTGGAGGCGGAAAGCACGGCGTGCTCGTTGTGCAGAACGGCAGCGCAGACGCGCGCGGCGGAGTTGGCGACGGCGTACTCGGTGCACTGTTTGCCCTGGTAGGTTACGTAGCCGCCCTTGCGCGCGAGCTCCTCGACCTCCATGTGGTCAAAGGCGTACTTGTCGGGGTTCTCGGCCTGAAGCTCGTTGAGGCTCTTGCCGGCGATGGTCGCGGCCTTAAAGGCGGCCAGTTGGCTAAAGCCATGCTCGCCAATCATGTAGGCGTCGATGGACTTGGGGCTCACGCCGACCTTCTTGGAGATCTCGGTGCGCAGGCGGGCGGAGTCCAGGCCGCAGCCCGAGCCGATGATCTTCTTGGGATCGTAGCCGGTCAGGTGCCACAGCTCGGTGCACACGACGTCGCAGGGGTTGGAGATGCTCACGAAGATGCCGTCAAAGCCGGCGTCGACGATGCGCTTGGCAAAGGTGCGGGCGGCGTCGGTGGTAAAGAACAGCTCGCCGTCGCGGTTGCTGGCGGCCAGCGCGACCTTGCCGGCGGCGTTGACGATGACGTCGCAGCAGGCCAGCTCCTCGTAGTGGTCGTAGCAGTTGACGATCTTGGTGTTGTACGGGACAAACGAAAGGGAGTCGCACAGGTCCTGGACCTCGGACGTCACCTTGGCCTCGTTGATATCGCATAGGTACAGCTCATCGGCAATGCCCTGCATGAGCAGGCTGTTGGCGACATGTGCTCCTACGTGGCCCTGGCCGACCACCCCGATCTTACGCGTCTGGTACATATATGTATCCTTTCGGCCGAGTTTTTCGCGTCGAACCATTGTAGCGTCCTGTTGCCACTTTGCTAGGCTAAAGCGCCACAGATTTTGGGACATGCCGTAATCTCTACTTTTGGAGTGATTTGGGCCGCTGACGGCATCGCTGGGCGATGTGCTCGCGCGGATGGGGCCGGTCGTTGTACCATAGCTGCAACTGACTCGTAAGGAGCATCCATGCCCATTCGCATCCCCGACGCCCTCCCTGCCGCCGCGCAGCTCGAGAGCGAGAACATCTTTGTCATGACCGAGTACCGCGCGCTGCACCAGGACATCCGTCCGCTGCGCGTGCTCATCCTCAACCTCATGCCCACCAAGATCGCCACCGAGACGCAGATCATGCGCAAGCTCTCCAACACGCCGCTGCAGGTGGAGGTGGACCTGCTGCGCACCAAAACGCACGAGGCCACGCACGTGAGCGCCGGCCACCTGGAGACGTTCTACCGCACGTTCGACGACATCCGCGACATCCACTACGACGGCCTGATTATCACGGGCGCGCCCGTGGAGCAGATGCCGTTCGAGGAGGTCGACTACTGGCCCGAGCTCTGCCAGATCATGGATTGGTCCACCACGCACGTGCACTCTACGCTGCACATTTGTTGGGGCGCGCAGGCCGGTCTGTACCATCATTACGGCATTCAGAAGTATGACCTGCCGGCAAAGGCGAGCGGCGTGTTCGAGCATTATCTGGTCAAGCCGCAAAGCCCGCTGGTCCGCGGCTTTGACGACCGTTTCTATGCCGTGCATTCGCGCAACACCGATGTGCGCCGCGAGGACGTGGAGGCCGAGCCGCAGCTTGAGGTCGTGGCCGTGTCCGACGAGGTGGGCCTGTATATTGTCAAGTCGACCGACAGCCGCCGCTTCTTTGTCTTTGGCCACCCCGAGTACGATACCGACACGTTGCGCCTGGAGTACGAGCGCGACGTGAAGCGCGGTCTCAACCCCCAGGTGCCGGCGCATTACTTCCCGAACGACGACCCCACCGCCGAGCCGCGCAACGTCTGGCGCAGCCAGGCTCAGCTGCTCTACACCAACTGGCTCAACTACTACGTCTACCAGACCACGCCCTACGACCTGGCCCGCGCCGGCGAGGAGCACTAGGCTGTCGGGAGGGACGCTGGCATTTAGGCGCTGACGATGTTGGGCAGCGGCAGATCGTGGGCGTCGGTGGGAACGTGGTCGACGCGCTGCTCGTCAAAGGCGATGCCGATGATTTGGCATGTGGGCGAGAGTATGGGCAGGTAGCGGTCGTAGCAGCCGCCGCCGTAGCCCAGGCGCGCGCCGGCGCGGTCGAAAGCCACGAGCGGCACGACAACCATGTCGAGAGCCTTGGCAGGCACGATGGGGAAGCGGTCGCTGTCGACGTCCGTGGCTGCGAAGGCCCGCGTAGGGTGGGCGATAAACGGGGCCGCGGGTGCGTCGCCGGCGGCGGCCGTTCTCATGCACATACGCTGGCCGCAGGCAGCAGCTTCGGTTGCCGAGAGCATGCACGGATAGGCTACGCGCCAGCCACACGCGACGGCCGCGGCGGCAAACGCGGCGGGATTGACTTCGGAACCCATCGCGGCATAGACGGCAACGGTGTGCGGTGCCGCGGCACCCAAGCGATCCATCAGCTCAACAAGCCGCGCGCATACAACAGCAGACTTCGCCGCTCGAACATCCAAATCAAGAGCATTGCGTCGGACAATCACCGTCCGCCGCAACTCGGTTTTATCCATCCCGGCCTCCTCAGGCAAACCTACCAAAAAGGTACAGGTTTATTTGGCAGGTTTTATCTGGGCAAACGTCAAAAGCACCACAAAGGGGGCTGTCCCCTTTGTGGTGCTTTTGACGTTTGCGTAAACGCTACAACGCCGCAGCGATTGCTTCAGTCACAAACTTATTGAGTGACTCACCCTTCTTTGCCGCTGTCAGCGCTGCTTGCTTGTGGAGCTCAGAGCCCGTTCTTACGTTGAACGAGCCCTTAAAAGCCCGCTCGGGTTCCTTACCCTTCTCGGCGCAAAACTCAAGGTAATCGTCGACGGCTTCGTGGAAGCATTGCTCCACTTCTTCAGCCGTGGAGCCTTCAAATACGATTGCGTCCCTAATGCCGGTGACCATACCTGTTAGCACATGCTGTTCGGCATCGAACTCGACTGGGGCGAAATAACCCTTGTATGCCAAAACGTTACTCATGACTACCTCCGACATCTTGCAGAAATCGAACGATGTTTCGAATGGTCCCCGCTGTCAATTCGTCAGATGGATGTGGTGCGTGCATTACGAACATCCTGCCATCCGATGGCCTGTAAAAGCGAACGCGCAATCCGGATGTCTTGCCTTTGTTGTCCATTTCAAAGCCATATGAAGCCATGACTTTTAAAAAATCGGTATACCGATACGTCGAAGGGCAGCTAAGCAGTTGGGCGATGAGTTTATCGGTCCGTGTCATCCCGCCTCACACTCTGCAACTATATCCTAGTTGCAATTTAGGTCCGATGCAAGCATCCCTACTATAGAACATATGTACGTATGGAACAAGTGTTCGAACCAACACAAAGGCACCTGTGAGCTGCGCCCCTTTGCGGTGGTTTGGGCTGAATGTTGCGCAACAAGGGCTGTGGCTTTGGGTTTACCTTCATGGTGGAAGGAATGAACCGAAAGGAGCCCGCCATGTTTTGTCGCTCGTGTGGCACGCCGCTTGTCGACGACGCCCTCTTTTGCCCCGTCTGCGGCGCACCCGTAGCACCCGACCAGGCCGCGGCTACGCAGCAACCCCAGCCTGCCGCGCCCGCTCCTCAGCAATACGTGCCCGCGCAGCAGCCCGCGCGGCGCAAGCGTTCCAAGAAGCCCCTCATCGCCCTTGCCGCGGTACTTGTCGTGGCGGCGGGCATCGGCGGTGGCGCGCTGTTCTACTTCACCCAGGTCGCGACCACGCCCATCGACGAGAAAACCTTTCCCGACAGCGGCATGCGTGCACTTGTCTCGACCAAGTACGACACTAACGGTGACGGCCGCATCTCACGTGACGAAGCCAAGGCGGTGACGTCGGTCGAGCTGGACGGCATCGCGTCGACGCAGGGCCTGGGCAAGACATTCCCCAATATCGTTACAGTGGAGTCCGGCGACGACAAACTCGTCAACCTGGACCTTTCGGGCTGCGGCGACCTTAAGACCGTCGAGCTTAACTCGGCGAGTAACGTCACCGTCGTTAACCTGGACGGTTGCGACAACATCGAGAAGCTCGACCTCAAAAATGCCGAAAACCTTAAAAGCGTCGATCTTTCGGGCAAAAAGAAGCTCGCCACGTTGGCACTGCCGCAGGATACGAAGGTTAGCGGCATTAAGGACACACAACTTGACGAGCTGTGGCTGCCGATGTCCTATGAAGGCACCGATAAATCGGACCAGTACGGCGATATCTACGAGATCGAGCGTGACGAGAACGGTTACGTCACGGGCTTCACGTCTGCCGTCAAGCAAGGCGGCGGCGTAAGCTACAGCGTTGAGCATGACGAGACGCATCGTATCTCTGAGATTGAGGAAGATCTGGCGGGCGGTTACGAGAACGTCAACACGTTTACGTACGACGCCGACGGTAACGTCACGCGCATCGATTGCGATGCCGACATTAGCGATTCGTCGAGCACCACGACGTTTACCTACGACGCGGACGGAAACCTGATCAACAAGACGACCCATGCGGGTTACGGCGAGAGCGCGAGCACGTATATTTATCAGGACGGCAACATGGTGACCAACACCGATACCAGCCCGGCCAATCCTCGGACGGTCGTGTATTCGTACGGATACGATAAGGATCGCGTGACGTCCTTTACGCTGGACTGTCAGGGCGACACCGTGGGCACCAGGTGGACGATCACCGCGGGCTACGAGTATGACAAGGACGGCAACATTTCGCGTATCTCGCCTGTGGCATATGACTCGCACGGCAACGACTACGGCTCGCTGAACTCGTACGCAGCGGTGGATTATTCGTACAGCGACGGAAAGCTCGACAGGATCGATTCCGAGCGCGGCGGCTATGCGGAGTTCTACTACGACGAGCACGGCAACCTGACGTCGGTCGACGAGTATGCCGGCCGCGGTTCGGATGCCGAGTTTGAGTTTGAGCACGAGGTCGAGTACCAGCGCTACTTCTGCAGCAAGCACGAGAAGAACAAGCCGGAGGAGTGGATTCGTCTGGATGCAGAGTACGACGTCGACCAGGGTAGCTGGAGCAATGACTCCGATTATGGTCGTGAGTGCTTTGCAACCATGTACAAGCTCGATCCGCTGGCGGCCAGACTGAACCCGTTTATCAAGTAGCAGCCCACTCGCAAACCACCCAAAGGGGACAGGTACCTTTGTGGTGGTTTTGCTTGCGGTGCGTTAGGCCAGCAGGTCGACTACGTTAAAGCCGGCGTTGCTCTTGGCGATGACGTCGCGGCCGCCAAAGACGCAGGTGGGCGACGCGGCTGCGATGCGCGTCACGTCGGCGCCGAGCGAGCGCAGCTCACCGGGTGTGGCCGCGAGCATCTGGGCGCGACGCTCCTCGCGCGCGTGCGGATCGAGCCCAGCCAGGTAGGTCGTATTGCGGCGCTTGGTGAGCGCGTACGGCTTCACGGGCGCGTCCATGCCGCTCACGCAGCTCACGATAAAACCCTCGAAGGCGGCCTCGTCGGGCTCAAAGCTGCCGAGCCATTCGCCTGCGCGCGCCACACGCTCAATCGAGGGGTCGATTGCTGGGTCGCGGTAGGTGTAGAACGCCGTCTGACGCTCACCGGCCGCGCGGAATCCGCAGCCGTACGCACCGCCCTTCACGCGGATCTCGTTCCACAGGTAGTCGTAGGAGAGCGCGTTGGCAGCTACGGCCCAAGCGCCCGTCACGTCGATGCCCAGGCGACGCGGGTCGCACGCGCTTGCCGCAAAGCAGATGTCGCTGGGGATAACGAACGCCTCGTGACGGTCGTGCGGCTCCGGCACCACGAGCGTGCCGCTGGCAGCGCCGTCGCCAGCGCCAAGCCCCAGGTTGCCCGCGGCATCCCAGTACGCGTCAAAGTCCTCGTCGCTGCCGGTAAAGCTCGCCATGCAGCCATCGGCCACAAAGATGCGGTCTGCCAGCTCGGCAAGCTTGGCGCGCAGGTCGTCCAGTCGCTCGTCAAAGTGCTCGAGCAGATCGCGCAGGAACAGGTAGAAGTCCACGCCCGAGAGCTGCTCGCGCACCACGGCCGAAGGCGAACTGTAGTTCATCGCGCGACCGAGCGCCGCCGAGTGGCCGTTGTTGATAAAGCCCTGCTCAAGCCCAATGCGAATCTGCGTAAGCACGTCGCGCACGCGGTCGGCGTCGGCATCGAGCAACAGCGTGCTCGACCACACCTCGCGCGGCAGGCTCGCCAGCGCGTCGATCTTTTCGGACAGGGCGCCGGCGCTCACCAGCAGGTAGGGGCGCACGCCGTCCACGTCGGGCTGGGTCATGACCTCGGTCGTAAAGCTCAAAAAGCCCAGCTTGCCGGCGAGCAGGTTGTCGAGTTCCTCGGCCGAATGCTCGCGCGTGGGCAGCTGTTTGAGCAGGCGGCAGAGCAGCGTCACGTAGGGCAGGTCCTCAAATGCGACGCAGCTCAGGTCGAAATACTGCATGGCATAGGCCAGGCGGTTGGTGGGGATGCCGTGGCGCAGGCAGGGGATGGGCGCGGTCGTGTCCACAACGAGCGGCGGCTCGGGGCGCGCCTCGCCAATGTCGGACACGCGCAGGCGCGGCAGCGTTGCCTTGTCCTCGGGCGTGTCCTCCGCCTCCTGCGCGGCACGCAGCACGGCCGTGCGCTCGACCACCTCGGCCAGCTCGGCATCGGTCATGGCGTCGCGCTTGGCAGTCAGCTCGGCGGCTTCGGCACCCTCCGCACCCCCGGCAGCGTCTACCGGAACCAGTTCGACCAGCGCCATGTGGTTGTTCTCCAGCACCAGCTCGCGCAACAGGTCCTCAAAGTAAGTGCCGTTCAGCTCGCCGCGCAGCTCCTCGTACACCGGGCCATACTTGAGCGCCAGCGTCGCGGCGTCGTCATCGTAGAGCCACGTGCTCAGCGCGTCGCACGCAATGGCCACGCCGTCGGCGATGCCATAGTCGCGCTGGCGCAGGTCGTACTCGTTGCTGCTGATGATGGCCTCCAGGCGTTCGCGCGGAACGCCATGCTCGCACAGGTCGCGGCAGGCGTCTTGGAACACGCGACGCAGCTCGCGCGCCACGCCGGGCTGCGCGTTTTGCAACATGATGAGCTCGTAGGGCTGCAGGCTCTCGGCCGCGGTGTAGCTCACCACGTTGCCGCCCAGGCCGGCGGCCAGAATGGCCTTCTTAACTGGCGCTTCGTTGGAGCCCAGCAGCGCCTCGAACAGGATGTCCGCCGCAATCGTGCGCTTGCGGTCGAGCGCGGACCCCAGCACAAGGCCCAGGCCCACCAAGGCATTCTCGGGCGTGGTGGCCATCTCGACGCGCTTGTACTCGCAGGTCACGGGCGCCTGCACGTCCAGCGGATTGGGCGCCAGCGCGGACGGGTCCTCGCCGGCGGTGACGGCGGCGTCCATGCGGCGGCTCGCGGCACTCGGCTGCGACAGATAGCGTTCGTCCAAAAAGGCCAGCGCGCGGTCCACGTCCAGGTCGCCATAGAGCGTGATGTAGGAGTTGGAGGGGTTGTAGTGGCGCGCGTGCGTATCCAGGAACTGCTCGTAGGTGAGCGCAGGGATCGCGCGCGGGTCGCCGCCGCTCTCGTGCGCATAGGCGGTGTCGGGATAGAGCGCGGCGTTGACGGCGTCGTCCAGCACGCTCATGGGATCGGACAGCGCGCCCTTCATCTCGTTGAACACCACGCCGTTATAGCGCAGCGTGCCCTCGCGCAGGCTCGCGGAGCTGTCGCTGACCTCGCCCCCGGCGCCCTCCGGCAGGTCCAGCTCGTAGTGCCAGCCTTCCTGCTCAAAAATGGTGGGCTTGGTGTAGATCGCCGGGTTGAACACCGCGTCCAAGTACACGTCCATCAGGTTGTACAGATCCTGCTCGTTGGTGGTGGCAACGGGGTAGATGGTCTTGTCGGGGTAGGTCATGGCGTTGAGGAACGTCTGCATGGAGCTCTTGATCAGGTCGACAAACGGCTCCTTGACGGGAAACTTGGCCGATCCGCACAGCACCGAGTGCTCAAGAATGTGGAACACGCCGGTGGAATCGGCCGGCGGCGTCTTAAAGCCAATGGCAAAGGCCTTGTTTTCGTCGTCGCACGCTAGGTACAGCAGGCGAGCGCCCGAGGCAGCGTGACGCAGCACGTAGGCGTCCGAGTCGAGCTCGGGCACGGTCTCGCAGCGCTCGACGGCAAAGCCGTGGCAGGTGGTGCCGGGCACCAGCAGCGCGGCGGCAGCGGCGCGCGGGTCGGTTGAGGTAGTGGACATATGCAGTCTCCTTTGACGCCCCAACGGGGGCGAATCGAGTCGAATCCCCGAGAGTATACCCATATGGGGCGGCGGCTCTGCGACGAACTGGAGACGATGCCAGCGGATTGGACAAAGGCCCCGCGCGTTCACCGCACGAGCGTGGATTTTCGGACGAAATAATCCGTCGCAGGCCCAAATGCCGTCCAATTATCCACTCCCGCACACCTTTCGTCTCCAACCGTGAGATAAGAGATAGACGAGAGACGTATACGAAAGATGGCTGTACAGCAAAGAGCCAAACAATTAATAGTGCTGTTTGGTTGGTGATTGTTTTTTTCAGTAAAAACACTTACGAATAAAGCAAGTTGCAAACAGCTGCCCCCTTATTTCGTGCTCATTTTTAAGGCGAGAAATTGCCGTCATATGATCGGACGAGTTTCAACGATTGCGATTTAGTATTTGGCGTGGATGCATTTGGCGCGGATGCGGTCGATTCCGATGAAACGCTAGTTGACCACGCGGTAGATTTCGCTTTCTCCCAGATGCCCCGGCTATGCGCAATAAGCCGGATAACGAAGCGATTGCCGGTGCGTCTATCCATAGGGAATTCCGGGAAAGCTTCTGCGGACAGTCAAAAGATTTGTCGGTCCCAAGCGGATTAAAGGTATTTGCATAAGACGTCATTTAACTAGAGTCGATGCATATTGAATCGTTCAATGAACTTGCACGCTGTGTCCAAAAACGCCGATTGTTGTTTTAAGGGGCTTGATGAAAGACCAGAACCAAAATAATACTTGCATAGTTAGTTATATAAAGTATTATAACGTTATGGGATGAACGAAGGGTTCATCTAAGTGAGTTAGGAGTAAGGGATGTTCAATTTCGATGAGCCTCGTTACGAGAAGGTTGTGAGCGATGCCCTCGCTCTCCGTCCTCAGATTGAGGCTGCCGTGGACGAGGTCTGCGAGCAGGGTTATTCCAACATCTTCTTCATCGGCTGCGGCGGCACCTGGGCCCACACGCTCCCGATGAAGTATTGGGTCGAGACCACCACGGCCGACGTCGACGTCCACTGCGAGATCGCCGCCGAGTTCCTCGCGTGCCCGCCCAAGGCCTTCAACAAGGACTCGGTCTGCGTCTTCTCCACCCGTACCGGCACCACCCCCGAGATCATCGAGGCCGCCAAGTTCTGCCAGGAGCAGGGCGCCCGCACGCTGATGTATGTCTCCAACGACAACACCCCGGCCACCGAGTACGCCGACTACAAGTTCTTCAGCTTCGCCGAGGACGACGTCCTGTGCGAGGCCATCTACACCTACCAGATCACGCTGGTCGCCCGCTTCCTCAAGAACGCCGGCGCCTTCCCCAAGTACGACACCTTCATGGAGGAGTTCGGCAACATCGCCCCGTACCTCATCAAGGCCAAGGACGCCCAGGACGAGCGCTGCGCCGCCATGGCCGAGGACTTCAAGGACACCGACTACCACATGGTGATCGGCTCCGGCATGCTCTGGGGCGAGGCCTACGACTACGCCATGTGCATCCTCGAGGAGATGCAGTGGATCAAGACCAAGTCCATCCACGCCGCCGAGTTCTTCCACGGCACCATCGAGCTGTGCGAGGAGGGCACGAGCCTCATCATGCTCTACGGCGAGGACGACACCCGTAAGCTCATGGACCGCGTGGACAACTTCACTCACATGCTCGCCGACGAGAAGGGCGTCCATGTCCGCGTGAACAAGTTCGACACCGCCGAGGTCGAGCTGCCGTTCAGCGACCCCGAGTTCCGCAAGATCGTCTCCCCGATGGTCACCTACACCATCACCGAGCGCCTGAGCTGCCATCTCGAGCACGTCCGCAACCACCCGCTCACCACGCGTCGCTACTACCACCAGATGAACTACTAAAGCAGCTTTCAGCGGTCGTTATTTTGCTCGGAAATAATTCGTTATGTTGCGTTCGTAAAACAATGCAAACAAATGTCGCAGTCTCGTTCTAGGGAGCCATGCCGTAGCTGGCCGCTTGAGGTCGTATTTGCTTGGACTCGACCATGCGGCTCGTTGGCATTTCACGGTAGCGACTTCAAGGCGAAATGGGGCATTTTTGCCAAATGCCCCTCTTGTTTGCGCCACAAGTGGCATTCGACACCTTCATATGGAGTGTTTGATATTGTAGACGGTTCAAAAATAAGATTGAACCGTCTATTTCTTTCAAAATAATACGTAATAGGTTATCTTATAACGTATAGAAGTTTCATAGAATGTTATACGGAGAACGTTATGATTAACCCGACTAGTGCTGTGCCGCTATATGTACAAGTAGCTGATGATTTGCGCCGTCGTATTGAGATGGGCGAGTTTTCCGAAAGTGGCGTGTTGCCTAGCGAAAATGGTTTTTGCGAAGAATACGAGGTTAGCCGTGCGACGATACGGAAGGCAATTCAAACTCTTGTGGATGACGACGTGCTTGATACGCGTCATGGCAAGGGCACATTTATCCGGCAGCCTAAAATCGTCTCGAGCTTGAGCACGTTTAAGGGTTTCACTTATTTTTGCCATGAAAATAATATCGAAACCTCGTCTCGTGTTCTCGCTCTTCAGGAGGTCGAGCCGCCCGTTGCCGTCCGTCGTCATTTGCGAATGGAAGAGAATGAATCTGCGGTTTACCTCAAACGCGTGAGGTCAATTAACCACATAAATGCAATGATTGAACATATTTATCTTCCAGTAAAGAACTTCGGGTTTTTACTGGGTGTCGATATGGAGAACGCATCACTTTATGAAACGATTGAGAGAGAGACGGGGCTGCGACTAGAGGATAATTGTTTCCCGTCTATTGTGCTTGAAGCAGGGCTTGCTACGGATGAGGAGAAGCGCATCCTTAATATCGCAGGAGAAGCTGCGATGTTTATATTGAGTGAGACCGTTTATATGAGCACTGGTAAGCCAGTGCACTTTACTAAGCAGGTGATGTTGGGTGATTATTTCAAATACTTCTTTTCGATTAAGGCTAATCAACTCGGCATCAATTGGCGGGGACTTGAAGCCGTTGAGTGTAGAAAGCAATAGGTTGAATAATGGTTAAAGTGGAGAGCGCTGTTCCATTGTATAAGCAGATCGTTCACGATCTTGTGAGTCGAATAGAAAGTGGCGTATATAGCGAAGGGGATAAGCTTCCTACTGAGACGGAGCTTATGGAGGAATATGGCGTTAGTCGTATTACTGTTCGATCGGCAATCAAGGAACTAGAGGATGCCGATATCGTTGAGCGCACGCGAGGGAAAGGGACTTTTGTTACCACGACACGCAATGCCTATGCAGCCGATGACCAGGAAAGCTTCACCCATTCCTGCATTCAAGAAAATAAAAAGCCTTCTACCGTAGTGCTCGAAGTAGCTTGGATTTATCCTACGCTGCGCGACGTGCGTTTTCTTCAGGTCCAGGAGGACGAGAATATTCTTCAGACTAGACGTTTGCGCTTAGTCGATGGCGTGCCAACGATGTTGGAAACCAATAGCTACACTCCTTCTCTTGCCTTTTTGGAACATGAAGATTTATCGGGTTCTCTACTTGAGGTGCTGGGAAGACGCCATATCGAACTTGGCAATAACGAGCGAACGTTGCAGGTGTGCTTTGCAAGTGCTTACGAGGCAGAACATTTGAATGTAAAGCCGGGATCTGCCCTTTTATTATTTGTAGATAAGCGTTGCAGCGCGCAGGGAGTGCCATTGTTTATTTCGCGGCAGGTGTACTGCACTGAGCGCTTAAAGTTTTATCTCTAGCGAAAGCCAAACCCCGGATCTTTCTTAACCGAATAACAAGAGATTGAAAACGCCCCGACAAAGGGGCGTTTTTTTGCCGTTTACGGGCGAATTATTACCGCTTAGGAAGCTCGATTGATCTGTCTTGACAAAGCGAAAGTTTCGAGGATACTGTAGATAACAATACAAAATATAACGTTCTATTAACAGATGATTGACTGAGATTGGGAGATAAATGAGGAAGTTGCTCTTGGCCAGCCATGGGCCACTTGCTAGAGCGATGCGTGAAACGCTCCAGCTATTTTGCGGTGAAGATCCTCGCGTTAAGGTGCTATGCGCATATGTCGATGAGGACACGATGGATGTAAACGAGTTGATAGATTTTTGGGACCGTTCTCGCGACCCAGCAGACCAGTGGATTGTCATCACTGATGTCTATGGTGGGTCAGTGAATAACGCTTTTATGGAAAGGTTGGGTGACGATTCTCTAAGGCTCATTGCCGGCATGTCGCTACCACTAGTGCTCGAAGTGTTTTCGAAATTGAGCACACTTGATGACGCCGAGCTCGCTGCATTGGTTTCAAGTGTCCGCCAAAAGGGCACATGCCTATGTTCGCTGCCAAATTCGGTAGAAGAAGACGAGGATTTTTGAGAAAGGAACAAAGATGATTAAGCTGCTGAGAGTTGACCATCGCTTGCTTCATGGTCAGGTTGCCATGACTTGGACGCAAGAGCTTGACACCAATTGCATTTTGATTGCCTGCGATGCGGTTGTGAAAGATGACGTGCGCAAGACGACGCTTAAGCTGGCACGTCCGGCAGGCGTCAAATTGGTTATCAAATCGGTCGATGATTCTATCGAGGCTCTTAGGAGCGGTGTGACCGATAAGTACCGTTTGTTCATTGTCGTTGAAAGCATCGAAGATGCTTACCGCCTGGCAAAGGGCTACAGCGAAATCGAGCATATCAACATTGGAGGAACGAAGCCGCGTGAGGGTGCAGATGTACGCCTATCTTCAACGGTTTTCGCTACCGATCGCGACGTGGAGCTTCTACATGAGCTCAGTGATGCCGGAATCGAGGTGGAGATCAGGCAGGTACCTAGAGACGAGAAGATTTTGATTTAAGCACATACAATAGAAAGGGGATCCCTCATGTTGACTCAAGCGATCCTTATCGGCCTCGTCGCAATGTGCGTGACATTTGAGTGGGCACTTGGCACTTGCCTTGCTTCTCGCCCGATTGTCACGGGCGTCCTCATCGGTCTTGTGATGGGTGATTTGCAGACGGGCATTATTGTCGGCGCCACGCTTGAAATGGTGTTCATTGGATCGGTTACCATCGGGGCGGCCGTTCCGCCTGACGTTATCACCGGTGGTATTTTGGGCACTGCCTTTGCAATTTCGACGGGTCAAGGCGCTGAAGTTGCGCTGACGCTCGCTTTCCCGATTGCGTCGCTTTATCTCATCATTGATAACGCGCTTACGCTGATCGTGATGCCGTTTTTCGTCCATAAAGCGGACGACTGCGTGGCAAAGGGCGACCTCAAAGGTATGGAGCGGATGCATCTGCTTGGTGGATTCATCGTCAAATCGCTTCCTCGCTTTTTCGTGTGCTCCCTTGCTTTCTATCTCGGAACGCCGGTTATGAACGCGGTGCTTAACGCAATTCCCGAGTTTGTAAGTAACGGCCTGGTTATTGCGGGTGGATTCATCCCTGCGCTCGGCATTGCACTGCTCGCTTCAATGATTGTCAACAAGCAGACTGCTATTTTCTTCGTGCTCGGGTTTGCGCTCTGTGCCTACATGAGCATTCCAATCCTTGGTATTGCCATCATTGGGCTTTGCCTCGCAGTAATTCTCGTGGTGGTCCAGCCAAACTTCATTGCTCAGACGCCACAGCTTAGTTCGGAAGGGAGCTTCGACGATGACGACTTCTAATGACACCAGTTCCAACAAGATTACAAAGCGTGATCTAAAATCGGTATTTTTCCGTTCGCTTACGATGGAGTACTCCTGGAACTACGAGCGCCAGCAGCACATGGGATACTGCTTCTCCATGCTTCCCATCATTCGTCGCGTGTATAAGAATAAGGATGACCAGGCTGCTGCTGCTAAGCGTCACATGGAGTTCTTCAACACCACTCCTTATGTCTCAACATTAATTCTGGGCATTTCGGCAGCGATGGAAGAGGCAAACGCTAACGAAGAGGATTTTGACGAATCCTCCATCAACAGCGTAAAGGCCGCTCTTATGAGCCCGCTGGCCGGCATCGGCGACTCTCTGTTCTGGGGAACGTTGCGTGTCATCGCCACTGGCTTGGGTGTGTCGCTTGCTATGCAGGGTAACATTCTCGGCCCGCTTCTCTTCCTTGTCGTATTCAATGTTCCGCATTATCTGATTCGTTGGTTCTGCCTTAAATGGGGCTATGGATTCGGAACCAGTTTCTTGAGCAAGATCGAGAAATCTGGTCTTATGCCAAAGCTCACTATGGGGGCTGCAATTCTCGGTCTTATGGTTATCGGCGCTATGGTGCCCAACCTTGTATCGGTCAGCGTGGCTGGTTCTCTCGGTACCGGCGACAGTGCGCAGACTATCCAAAGCATCATCGACGGTATCATGCCGAGCCTGCTGCCGCTGCTTGTGACACTTGGAGTTTACGAACTCGTCCAGCACAAGGTCAAAATTGCTTGGATTCTCGTTATTCTCATGGCGGTTGGTATCGTCGGCTCCTTCTTCGGAGTGTTTGCAATCTAAATGGTTGATTTCGCCGTCTGGCCCAATTGAATTAGAAAGGTATATCTCATGGTTTCATTTGATGAACAGGCAATTCTCGATAACGGTGCTTATATCTACAATCAACGTGCCGAAATTGAACGCATTGCTGACGAAATTTGCGAAAAGGGTTTCGATTCGATTTTCTTCACCTCGTCAGGTGGCTCGCTTGCGATGATGCAGCCGTTTGACTATATGGTTTCTGTTATGTCCGATATTCCCGTCCAGTCCCAAGTTTCGGCAGATTTCCTCACGGTTGGCAATCGGCGCATCGGTAAGGGGACCTTGGCGTTCATGGCGTCCAAGTCGGGCGACACCAAAGAGACGGTCGCGGCGGCAAAGGCGGCAAAAGACGCAGGCTGCACCATTGTCTCTACGCTTGGCGTGGACGGTTCACCGCTTGGTGAACTTTCCGATTATGGAGTGATCTATAAGCAGGGTCGTCCTATGGAGCTCGTGCTGTACCTTCTGATTGGAAAGATTCTCAAGAACAGGGGCTTTTTCGATGACTACGATCGCTTCGCTGATGAGCTTGTGAATCTCCCCGCTGCTCTCGTTTCCGTCGGCAAGAACGCTGACGAGATGGCTCGCGCATATGCTCTGAAGCACAAGGACGATCCGTATCAGATTTGGATTGGTTCTGGTAATCTGTGGGGCCCCACGTATTCGTTTGCCATGTGCGTGCTCGAGGAGTCCCAATGGCTGCGCACCAAATCCGTTACATCGCCTGAGTTCTTCCATGGCACTATCGAACTTGTTGAGCCGGGCGTTTGCGTCGCGCTCGCAATGACGGAGGCGCAGACTAGGCCTCTTGATGAGCGCGTTGCACGCTTCTGTAAGCAATATGCGGATGATTTCACCGTATTCGATACACATGATTATGAGTTGCCGGGTATCAGTGATGAATTCCGCTGGATGCTTTCTCCGGTGGTGCTCAATGCCATTCTCTCGCGTGTGAGCAAGAATTTCGAGGAAATTCGTGACCATTCGCTCGACATCCGCCGTTATTACCGCAAGGTCGAGTACTAATAAAGACCGTACGTGATGGGAGGCGTTGAGGTGAAAATCGCAGCAATTGGTGACAACGTTATTGATCGCTATCTCAACAAAGGCGTTATGTATCCTGGTGGCAATGCCGTAAACGTCGCTGCCCATGCAAGCATGCTTGGCGCACAGGCTGCGTATATTGGGGAGATCGGCAACGACCTGGGAGGGCGAATAATCACCGATGCCCTTTCTTCGCTGAACGTTGACCTTTCGCAATCATGCATGCCTGAAAAAGCAACAACCAAGACTTGCGATGTAAATGTTTACAACGGTGAACGTGTCGAAGTTGGTTACGATACGGGGGCTTGCTGGGCGCACAAAACCCATATCAACGATTCTGATGTCAAGTTTCTTCAGGGATTCGATGCGGTTTTTACCAGCGTCAATGCAAAGCTGCAGGATGATGTGCACCTAGTTCAAGATCTTCCCGCTGTGGTGGTTTACGACTTTTCCGTTAAAGATAAGTATCGAACCGACGCATATTTCGATCTTGTTTGCCCTGCTACAACCCTTGGTCTGTTTTCCTGTTCCGGCGAGAGCGATCAACAGATTCAAGTTCTATTGAAGAGGGCCATAGAGCATGGTTGTCGCTACACGATTGCTACACGGGGATCTGCAGGGCCTGTGTTCTTTGACGGTTCCCGATGGTACCAGGGAAATATAAGACCCGTAGATGCGCTTGACACCATGGGCGCGGGAGATTCGTATATCGCTGCGTTTGTTGTGAGCTGTCTCTCGCATGGCTGGAGTAAAAAGCAACCGCTCGATGCGGAGATCATTCGGGATGCAATGGAATTCGCTGCTGACTATTCAGCTAAGAATTGCCTTAAACCCGGCGGCTTTGGATTCGAGCATAAACTCGCCGAGATGAAAGACGGCCAAGCTTCCATTTCCTAGAAAGGTATTTTTTTAGGTCATTAAGTATTAATACGTAGTGAAATGACAAGTTGTCAATTGAAACGAATTTCACTCTATTAAACGAAGGGATATTAGATATGTTCAATTTCGATGAGCCTCGTTACGAGAAGGTTGTGAGCGATGCCCTCGCTCTCCGTCCTCAGATTGAGGCTGCCGTGGACGAGGTCTGCGAGCAGGGTTATTCCAACATCTTCTTCATCGGCTGCGGCGGCACCTGGGCCCACACGCTCCCGATGAAGTATTGGGTCGAGACCACCACGGCCGACGTCGACGTCCACTGCGAGATCGCCGCCGAGTTCCTCGCGTGCCCGCCCAAGGCCTTCAACAAGGACTCGGTCTGCGTCTTCTCCACCCGTACCGGCACCACCCCCGAGATCATCGAGGCCGCCAAGTTCTGCCAGGAGCAGGGCGCCCGCACGCTGATGTATGTCTCCAACGACAACACCCCGGCCACCGAGTACGCCGACTACAAGTTCTTCAGCTTCGCCGAGGACGACGTCCTGTGCGAGGCCATCTACACCTACCAGATCACGCTGGTCGCCCGCTTCCTCAAGAACGCCGGCGCCTTCCCCAAGTACGACACCTTCATGGAGGAGTTCGGCAACATCGCCCCGTACCTCATCAAGGCCAAGGACGCCCAGGACGAGCGCTGCGCCGCCATGGCCGAGGACTTCAAGGACACCGACTACCACATGGTGATCGGCTCCGGCATGCTCTGGGGCGAGGCCTACGACTACGCCATGTGCATCCTCGAGGAGATGCAGTGGATCAAGACCAAGTCCATCCACGCCGCCGAGTTCTTCCACGGCACCATCGAGCTGTGCGAGGAGGGCACGAGCCTCATCATGCTCTACGGCGAGGACGACACCCGTAAGCTCATGGACCGCGTGGACAACTTCACTCACATGCTCGCCGACGAGAAGGGCGTCCATGTCCGCGTGAACAAGTTCGACACCGCCGAGGTCGAGCTGCCGTTCAGCGACCCCGAGTTCCGCAAGATCGTCTCCCCGATGGTCACCTACACCATCACCGAGCGCCTGAGCTGCCATCTCGAGCACGTCCGCAACCACCCGCTCACCACGCGTCGTTACTATCACCAGATGAACTACTAATCCTTTCAAATTGCTGCTGTTGCCTGCAGGCGAGCTGTTCTGAACGTCTCGCCTGCAGGCTTGTTTCTGGGGTTAATCAGAATAGTTGCCCAGTACCTCCTAGTTGCGCTGGTCGCATTTTGGCGTCTATGGACGAGCAAGCATTTGGCATTACGATGCTTGGTCGTCCGCTGTTTACGAGCCTGTTTGTCGGCTTGATCCTTGGCGATGTCCAGCAGGGAGTTATCGTCGGCGCTGCTTTGGAGTCTATGTTCATGGGCGCCATCATGGTTGGCGCGGCGGTTCCTCCCGAGGTCTATGCCTCCGGCGTGCTTGGCTGCGCGTTTGCCGTCATTACGGGTACGGGCACGGCAACTGCCGTCGCGCTCGCCCTTCCCGTCTCCGTCTTCCTTCTCTACTCCGTGATTAACTTTGCAACGCGTATTGTCGCAGCCCATCTGGGATACGACCTGGGAACCAAGTTCCTGCAGCAGTCCGAAGAGAACAACCTTATGTCTCGCATGACGCATGCTGCCGGTGTCCTCGGAATGACCGTTATCGGCGCCATGATTGCGGCGCAGGTCTCACTGTCCACTGCTTTGACCTTTGACGTGGGTGGTTCGGAGATTGTCCTGCAGGATCTGTTCGATTCGATCTTCCCCGGTCTGCTGCCCTTGCTGGCAACCTTTGCCTGCGTCGCCCTCTACAAAAAGGGCGTCAAGACCATTTGGATCATCTTGGGCATCTTTGCGATCTGCATTATCGGAACGGGCTTGGGAGTGTTCGCAGCGGCGTAAAGCCAACGGCAACAAATGGCATTAGGTGGCACCGGGCCGGGATTGTCTTCCCGACCCGGTGCCACTGCTATTCGCCGACTTTGGCATTGATATCTGTGGTGCCATCCATCAGGAACAGCCTAAGAACCAGCTTGATGACATTTCCCGGTTTGACTTCAGCCGTGCCAAAGACGCTGCGCTCGGCGAGCTCGCTGCAGTATGCATAGATGTCGCGGATAAGGTCCGCGCCCGAAAGCGTAAACATGTAGCCTGCGTCCGAAAGCGCATTGGGTGCGGCGGGCAACTTGGCCATGTGACAAAAGGTCAACAGGTCGGGCGCCATAGCGTCTTGGTAGCCAAGATGGCTGCCGTCTTCTTGTGCGGCGAGTTCCAGCTGGCGTACTCGATCCAGCGCCGCTGCCAGCACAAAGCTCGGTGTGGGAGCATTGACGTCCTCCGTGCTCGCCACAAGCCTGCCCGCCGCCTGCGTGACAAGCCAGGCGACCTCGCGTTGGCAGCGCACGGCCTTGCGCGTAACCGGCTTGATGGACGAAGAAGAAACGCTCCCCTTAGGCGGATTCGAAGCAGCCATAAGACCCTCCCATGAACAATCCGGCCCAACAAGCCCGGATGAAACACGTGCTACATCAGTATACAGGGGAGTGGGGTAGCGGGGTACAAGTGCGCCAGCGGCAAACCGAGAGCATCAACAATGTGCCTCCGCTCTATTTGGACGATGGTACGTGGGTCATTAAGTACTCGGTTCAAGCGCCGGGTACCGTTGGTTTTCGAGACCAGAATTACAACCGTAAAATGCTCAACTGCATGGAATGTGGCGTCCCAGTCGGAGTCATATTTGCAACCGAGGTGGGCTATAAGGTGCTCGGTCTTGCGTTTGTTGAGCGGTTCGAGCCCGAAAACGGATGGTTTGTTCTGCACGGTCCTGTTCATAAAGGCGGACCGGACCCTCGTTTTGCGCCCGACATGAGTTATCTGAAGCACATACCCGTCGATATTGAGTTTGCCGGACAGGGTGCGACCGACGATGAAATTTGGCTTTGGCGGTCTTTTACGATCGTGTTGTTTGATCGGATCGCGTGGCGATGCAATCTCGCGCCCGCCCGCCGGTGCATGCTCTTCCTGATTTGTATAGCGAGAGGGGAGCGTGTATGAGCTGGCGAGGCGATATTGCGATGGGGAAGTACGGAAAACTGCCGTGTGCTCTTATCGACAACAATATGTTTCCGAGCGTAGAGGTTGATTGCGGGTCGTTTGTCGTCGCCTGCCCTTGCTGCGGCTCGCAAATACCGTGTCTCGACATTCGGTTCATCGATGCGCGCGACAGGCTCAGCGACGAAGTGAGAAAACGGACAGGCGTTCATATGCCGGTGTATCCGGAGAAATGCCCTGTTTGTGGCCTCGATATCGTGTGCGACGCCGGCGACGAGGGATAGGTGATGCGGAGGAGCTGACTGTGAAGGCCTCTCCGTCCCTACAAATAAATCCCCTCACCGAGCTGCTTGTGGAACTCGGCGTGATGGTCGCGTGCCCAGGTAAAGAGCGCCTGGTCAAAGTCGGTGCGCGTGGCTGGGATGCCAAAGACGCCGGCAACTTCGACGCGCACAAACTCCAGTGCCGGCAGCTTGTTGATGGCAGTGAGGGCAAACGGGGACGAGGGCTCCTCGAACAGATAGCGGCTGCCTTGCAGCGCGTCGCAACTGGTGCACGTGTTGCCGAGCGACGGGGCTTTGGAGGCTCGCGCGCCTACGGGCTTGTAGCCGCAGCGCTTAGAAAGATAGTCGCGGATCTCGCCCGGCACGCAGCCAAGAGCGGGCACGATGGCGAGTGCGTTGGCGTTGGCCGTGTCGATGGTAATGTGCCCGGCTTCGTTGGGCGCGTGCGCGATGGCGATGCCCTTGTCGTCATCGGTTCGATAGGGAATGCCGAAGGCCGCGACCGAGGTCTCTTTGTGACACTTCCAGCACTCGCGCTTGCCCAGTACTAGATATATATACGGCGCTGAGGGGTCGGATCGGTCAACACCGGGCAGCCACTCGGCAAAGGGCTCGGGGTTGACGCCGCTGGGTACATACCAGATCTTCTTGGTCCGGTCCCATTTGGCGCCCAGCGCCTTGGCTTCTTCTTTGTGTGAAAAGGGGACATCGAGCTCGGTGCGCATGGCGGCTCCTTGGTGCTGCAGGTGCAAGTGGCTCAAGGATACCGCAGGGCGCAGACATCGTGGCGTTTTGCCGAGAAGTTGCGGTGCGGACTGATTGGTTATGCCGATGGATAGATTGGCAAGTAGATGGTCGGCTTTTGACCAGTTGGGCGGTTGGAGCAGTTTGCGGCGCAGTTTTGTGCCTGGCTATTGTTGATGTTGGGGTATTGAATTTGTTTGGCTTCCATTCGTCAGGTGAATTGATGCTACGTTGCGATGACGGTTGGAGCTGCCAGCGGATTTGGCGACATAAAACAAAACAGCCCAGAGACATAGCCTCTGAGCTGCGAACATTTGGTGGGCGTTAGAAGATTTGAACTTCTGACCTCTTCCGTGTCAGGGAAGCGCTCTCCCCCTGAGCTAAACGCCCGATCAAGGGTGCGCAAGTGCGCAAGGGATAATATAACGGAGCCTGAACTCGGTGGCAAGAACATTTTTAAAAATCGCTTACATTGTGGAATTCGGGGGCTTTGTCGTATCCATTTCAAAAGAGCCTGCTGCCGCGATTTGGCTGTCGCATAATGCGGGGCCATTGCGGTATCGAGCTATGGAAAGACGCCTGCGGAAATGTCCTACCGATAAGCGGACAAGCCTCCGGCTGGTGCCTTCGCCGTGGTAAGGTAAGCCGAATTGCTTCCAGACTGTTTCGGGGGAGTGGAATGAGCAAAGAGTGTGTCGAGCAGGTCGAAGGCGCAGGGGCTTCGGTGCCGATGACCGATATATCGAACATTGATGTGCCCGAGGGCACCGATGAGCTCAGCCGTAGCACCCGCCGCGCTTGGCGCGAGCGCCTGAACAGCGCTTCGACGCGCAAGATGATCACGGGCGTCTTGGCTACGCTGGTGGGCGGTTCGTTTTGGGGCTTCTCGGGCACCAGCGCGAGCTTTCTGTTCGATACCTACCACGTCGACACCTTGTGGCTTATGAGCGTGCGTCAGATTCTCGCCGGTCTACTCTTTATGGCCGTGGTTGTTACGCGCGACCGCGAGCGCCTGATTAAGCTCTGGACCACACCCGCCGATCGCAAGCAGCTGCTGCTCTTTACCGCCTTTGGTCTGCTGTTCAACCAGTTTTGTTATCTTTCGGCCGTGCGCCTGACCAATGCCGGAACCGCGACGGTGCTCCAATGCCTGCAACTGGTCATCATTATGGGCTACACCTGCGTGATCGACCATCGCATGCCTCGCGTGCGTGAGGCCGTTGGCATTGGGTTGGCCCTGGGCGGCACCTTTTTAATCGCTACCGGCGGCGACCCTACCAGTCTGAGCATATCGCCGCTTGGCCTGGTCGCAGGCCTTATGTGTGCGGTCAGCGCCACGTGTATGGCGGTGATTCCCGCCAAGATCCTGCCCGAATACGGCAGCCCCATCGTCACGGGCTCGGCAATGCTCACGGCGGGCGTGGTCTCGTGCGTCTTCGTGCAGCCTTGGGCGCATATGCCGGCACTCGACGCTGCCGGCGTCGAGGCGCTCGCGGTATTCGTGGTTATCGGCTCGTTTTTTGCTTACATGCTCTATATGCAGGGCGTTAAGGACATCGGCTCGGTGCGTGCGAGCCTCATCGGAACTGTGGAGCCGGTTTCGGCGACCATCACCAGCGCCGTTATGCTGGGCACGGTGTTTTTGCCGACCGACCTTATCGGCTTTGCCATGATCATCGTGATGATGTTCCTCACGGTGTAGCTGGCGCCGCCGCCAAGACAGAAAAGGTGTTGTGCCGCATTTTCGCCAATTGACGTCCGTGTCTGGAGTTTAGCTGTCGATGCTCAAAATGCCATAAACTAGTAACGTTATGGATTTTTTCATTGCGACTCAATTGCGAGGATTTCTTTATGGCTGGTAATCACTTTAAGGGCAGCGATAACGGCCGTCCTGCAGTTCCGCCGCGTCCGAACGGGGCTGGTAAGGCCGGCACGCCGGGCGGCGCTGGACAGGGCGGTTCCAGTAAGCGCGTGTCCCCGGGCGAGACGGCGATGTTTACCGCTCTGTACGAGCAGTCTCAAAAGGCGAAAAAGACCGGCCGTGCAAGAGGGAATGTCTTTGCGGGCGGTGCAACCTCCGCGTCGCAGCCGAGCGGGGCTCCTTCGGTACCTGCGAACAACGCAGGTGCTGCCAACGCCGCAAATGCCGCCGGCAACGTTAATGCCGGCAAGGCCGCCAACAATACTCCCTCTGCCGGTGGCGCGGGGCTTACGGGTAACCTTGGCACGATTTACACCGGTGCCTCCGAGACTGGCACGTTCGCCCGCCTGGATGATAGCGGTGCCGAGTTTGCGGGCTCGGGTTCCAAGGAAGATTATTACGATTTTGGCTTGAACTACGGTAGCGACGCTTCGTCGAGTTCGACCTCTGACGGTCTGGTCCGTCATCGCCATCGCAAGGGCGAACGCAAAAAGCGTCACACCGGCGCCATTATTGCCGCTGTAGTCGCGGTGCTTCTCGTTGCGCTTGGCGCAAGCGGCTTTATGCTGCTTAACTCGGCAAAGACCGTAAAGAGTGAAGCGAAGGAGGCCGTCGAGATTGTCGGTGGCCTTAAGGACAAGGTCACGTCGGGCGATTTTTCGACGCTGCCTGACGACGCGAAGAAGATTGATGAGCTTTGCGACAGCATGAAGGCGGAGACCTCGAGCCCGCTGTGGACGGCGGCTTCGTTTATCCCGGTGTATGGCAGCGACATCAATGCGGCCCGCACCATGATCGACGCCCTGTCCGATGTCTCGAGCAATGCGCTGGTTCCCATGGCCGATAACCTTTCGCAGGCCACGCCCGGCAAGCTGTTTCAGGACGGCATGATTAACGTGTCCGCGCTGCAGGCGGTCGCCGATTCGCTTTCCAGCAGCTCGAAGGTGTTCAAGAGCGCCAACGAGAAGATCCAGGGCATTGGCGATACTCATATTTCCCAGGTGACCGAGCTGGTCGATAAGGCCAAGGACGGCTTTGCCACCCTCAACGGCGCGGTTGACGCGGCGGAGAAGGTCGCCCCCGTCCTTCCGCAGATGCTCGGCGCCAACGGCCAGACGCGCAACTACCTTGTGTACGCCATGAACAACGTCGAGATTCGTGCCTGCGGCGGCTTTGGCGGTTCGCAGGGCCTGATTTCGGTCACCGACGGCCAGATGTCGATTGGCGAGTTTGTTCCCCGCATTGGACTCAGCGAGGATGAGGCAGTCGAGAGCGTCGACGAAGAGGATGAGGCGCTGTTCGGCAACCACAGTAACCTGTACAACTCGGGCAATACCTATTCGCCTGATTGGCCCCGCAACTCGCAGCGTGTCGCAGCCCTGTGGAAATCTCAATATGGCCAGGACGTTGACGGCGTCGTGGGTATCGACCCGGTGTTCCTGCAGTATCTGCTGGGCCTGGTCGGTAACGTGTCGCTGCCCGACGGAACGGTTGTCGACGGCACCAACGCCGCAAAGGTCCTCATGCACGATGTGTACTGGAACTATCCGGTCGAGGAGTCGGACGGCATCTTTGCATCCGTCGCCAGCGCTGCCTTCGACAAGATCCTTGGCGGTATCGGCGATGTCGATGTTACGAAGCTTGTCAGCGCCGTTGAACGCGGTGCCGAAGAGGGCCGCCTGATCGCGTGGATGAAAAACGATGACGAGCAGAACGCTATCAAGGAGATGAACATCGACGCCTCGCTGCCCGATCCGGATGACCCGAGTGAAGATCCCGTTGCTGGTGTCTACTTTAACAACCTGAGCTTCTCCAAGCTCGACTGGTACCTGAATGCCGATACGCAGATTGGCCAGGGCATCAAGAACGGTGACGGCACATGCTCGTATCGCATCACCGTTACCCTGACGAACATCATGACGCAGGAGGAGGCCGGCAAGCTGCCCGACTACGTCGCGGCGAGCGCGCCCGATGCCGCGCGCGACGACGAGCGTCTGAATGTCTCGTTGTTTGCCCCGACGGGCGGCATCATTACTGATCTGACCGTCGAGGGCACCCAGTTTGGTCTTGGCGCCGCTACGTGGCATGGAATCCCCTGCTATTCGGGCACCGTTGACCTGCATGCTGGCGAGACGACGACGATCACATATACGCTGACCACGTCAGCCGAGGCGGGGGACAAGCCGCTTACGCTGCGTCAGACTCCTACATGCCAGGCGGCTCGCGACAGCGCGTCGGCGTAGGGTTTTTCTGGTAGCGCAGATAATCGAGTACCATTTTGGGGCGGACAGGCAATCTGTTCGCCCCTATTTTGTAAGGAGAGCGCATGAAGTACTTTGGCACCGACGGCTTTCGCGGTGAGGCTAACGTTGGGCTGACGGTAGAGCACGCTTATAAGATTGGCCGTTTTGTGGGCTGGTATTACGGCGCCAACCGCGAGCGCAAGGCGCGCGTCATCGTGGGTAAGGACACGCGTCGCTCGAGTTATATGTTCGAGGCGGCGCTGGTGAGTGGCCTGGTCGCGAGCGGTGCGGACGCCTATATGCTGCACGTGATCCCCACGCCGGGTGTAGCGCATCAGACCGTGGAAGGCTGCTTCGATTGCGGCATCATGATCAGCGCGAGCCACAACCCGTTTTGCGATAACGGCATTAAGCTCGTCAATAGCGACGGTTTTAAGATGGACGAGGACGTACTGGAGCTCATCGAGGACTACGTCGATGGCAAGAGCGAGGTGCCACTGGCCACGGGCAACCACATCGGCGCCACGGTGGACTACATGCAGGGCCGCAACCGCTACATTGCCTCGCTCATCGCCAGCGCGAACTTTTCGCTGCAGGGCGTCAAGATCGGCATCGACTGCGCCAACGGCTCGGCGTCCTCGGTGGCCAAGCCGGTGTTCGACGCGCTGGGCGCCGACGTGCGCGTGATCAATGCCGCGCCTGATGGTTTTAACATCAACGTCGACTGCGGCTCCACGCATATGGAGCGTCTGCAGCGCCACGTGGTGGAGCAGGGCCTGGACGTGGGCTTTGCCTATGACGGCGATGCCGACCGCTGCCTGGCCGTGGACGAGCGCGGCCGCGTGGTCGATGGCGACCAGATCCTGTACGTGTGCGGCGTGTACCTGAACAAGCACGGGCGACTCTCGGGCGGTACCGTGGTTCCGACGATTGCCAGCAACTTTGGCCTGATCAAGTCGTTGGAGCTTGCCGGCCTAAGTGCCGTGACCAGCGGTGTGGGCGACCGTCACGTGTATGCCAAGATGCGCGAGGGCGGTTACAGCCTAGGCGGCGAGCAGACGGGCCATACGATCTTTGGCGATATCGAGCGCACGGGCGACGGCATTATGACCTCGCTGCGCGTGATGGAAGTGATCCGCGCCGAGCGCGAGACGCTCTCGCAGCTCACGGCTCCGTGCAAGCTGCTACCGCAGGCGCGGGTGGCCGTGCGCGTGGCGGACAAGGACGCCGCGCTCGAGAACATGGGCGTGCAGAACGCCATCGCCGAGGCCGAGGCTGCGCTGGCAGGCGAGGGCCGCGTGCTCGTGCGCAAGAGCGGAACCGAGTCGGTTATCCGCGTGCTGGCCGAGGCGCCCGACCAAGCATCCGCCGATGCCGCCATGAAGCGCATCGCCAACGCACTCGAGGCTCTGTAGTTACGCGGTTTTACCAAACCGCGTAACGGCTCGACGCTGCAAACGCCCCTAAGCGGCAATCTGACGTTCAATTTCAAGGGCGCGACCAGAAGGTCAGCGCCCTTTCATTTCACGTCACCTTGCTCGCTTAGGGTCGTTTTCGCTGACGTTGCCAAGACATTGGCGTCAACATGGTTGGCGTTGGCGATGGCGTGCTGGTCAATCCTTACAGCTCGTACAGCGTGGTGAACTTGTCCTGCAGGTAGCTGCAGTAGTAGCGGGCATCGAACGCCATGCCGCAGGCGCCCTTGATGAGCTCCGGCGCGTCCTTGGCGCGGCCCCACTGCCAAATGTGCTCGCCCAGCCAGGCACGGACGGGCGCCAGATCGCCGCTCGCGCAGGCACCGGTAAGGTCGACGCCGTCGCGGCACATGGCCGGCACAAACATGGCGTCGTAGGCACTGCCCAGCGCATAGGTGGGGAAGTAGCCAAACGAGCCGCCGCTCCAGTGCGTATCCTGCAGGCAGCCACGCGTGTCGTCGGGAACCGGAATGCCCAGGTACTCGTCCATAAAGCGGTTCCAAAGCGCGGGGATGTCCTTGGCCGTGGCCTCGCCGGCAAACAGCATGCGCTCAATCTCGTAGCGCACCATAATGTGCAGCGGATAGGTGAGCTCGTCCGCCTCGGTGCGGATCAGCGAAGGCTGTGCGATGTTCACAGCATGGTAGAGCGTATCCTCGTCCACGCTGCCATAGACCTCGGGCGCGTGACGGCGCAGCACCTGCAGCAGCGGTCCCATAAAGGCGCGGCTGCGGCCCACGGTGTTCTCGAAAAAGCGGCTCTGGCTCTCGTGGATGCCCATGGAGGTTCCGCCCTCAAGACAGGTGCGCGCGTAAGCGGGGTTCACGCTCAGCTCGTACATGGCGTGTCCCGCCTCGTGGATGATGCTGTAGACGTTGGAGATGCAGTCGTTTTCGTAGATGTGCGTGGCAATGCGCGCGTCACCCACCGAGAAGCCCTCGCTAAACGGGTGCTCGGTAAAGGCGAGCGTGGTGTCGTCCAAGTTCAGGCCGACGAGCTTCATAAGGTCGAAGCTCATGGCACGCTGGGCGGCCTCGGGCACGCGGGCATGCAAAAAGTCGGCAGCCGGCTGCTGGCCGCGCTTGCCGATGGCGTGCACGAGCGGCACGACCGTGGCCTTGACCTCGTCGCAAAACGCATCGAAGCTCTTGGTGGAAAGGCCGCGCTCATACTGGTCGAGCCAAACATCGTATGGGTCGCGCTTGGGGTCCATGAGCTCGGCCTGATGCTTAAGCTGGCCGACGATTCTATCCACATAGGGCTCAAAGCTCGCCCAGTCGTTGGCCGTCTTGGCCTTGTGCCACACGGCGTCGGCCTCGCAGGTGAGCCTGGTCCAGGCCTCGGCCTCCTCGGTGGGGATGACGCTTGCCTCGCGCTGGTCGCGGCCGAGCACGCGGATCTCGTCGAGCAGCTGCGGGTCGTCGATCTTGCCGCCGGCGACGGTCTCGCGTGCCAGCGAGCGCACGAGCTCGACAGACTTTTTGCTGGTCAGGAGCTTGTGATGCTCGCCGGCAAGGGTGCCCATGGCGTCGGCGCGGGCCGCGGCGCCGTTGGCGGGGGCAATGGTCGCGCCATCGAACTCGGCAATCTTGAGCAGGTACTCGCGAGTCCACAGCTTGCCCTCCAGCTTGCGGAATTTTTTGACGGCCTTATCGACCTTCATGCCTTTGGGCGTCTTGTCCGCTGCGGGCTTGGCCATCTTATCCTTGTTCTTTTCCATACCGTATCCTTGATCTCGCAGGTCGCCCGTCGCATGCGGCGGCGCGGCCAGTTTGCACAGCTACTTGCCTTGTACCCAGCGCGAACAAAACGGAACGCGGCGATGTGCACGCAGGATGTGGTATCCTATAGCCCAATGCGTTGACGGAGAGGGTTTTGCCCGCCGCGTCGCCGGCAAGAGAGGGAAGGTCATGGGCTGCAAGCCTTCCTGCGGTGGCAAGGGCCAAGCGTTCACTCCCGAGCAGCAACCTCAACGGGCGCGCGGCCATGCGGCGGCAAAGCCCCAGTAGGGAAGCCGTGAGCCTCGCGAAAAGGGGCAAAGAGTGGGCGCGGCGGGCCAGACATCCGCCGGGTCAAACAAGGTGGTACCGCGGAATTCAACCGTCCTTGGGCAATGCACGTGCCCGAGGACGGTTTTTTTGTTACCGAACCGGGCCGCACATTCGTAAGCATCGGGCGGTGCCAGCCGCCCCGGCAAGCGGATGCGCGAGAGACGAAAGGGAAGACATGAGTCTGATTGATGATCTGGTCAAACTCGAGGAAGAGGCCAAGGAGCTCGTCGCAGGCGCCGACGACGCCGAGAAGCTTGAGGCCGCGCGCGTCGCGCTGCTCGGCCGCAAGGGTCGTATCACCGGCCTGATGCGCATGATGGGCAAGCTCGCCCCCGAGGATCGTCCCGTCATGGGCAAGCGCGCCAACGAGATGCGCCAGCTGATCGAGGGCATGCTCGACGAGCGCACCACCGAGATGAAGGCCGCCGCCCTCAAGCACGCACTCGAGCACGAGGCCGTCGACATCACGCTGCCGGGCATCCGTCCGCAGATCGGTCACCAGCACCTGATCAAGCAGATCATCGAGGAGGCCGAGGACATCTTCTGCGGCATCGGCTACACCGTCGAGTCCGGCCCCATGGTCGACACCTCCTACTACAACTTCACTGCGCTCAACGCCCCCATGGATCACCCGAGCCGCTCGGCCCGCGATACCTTCTACGTGGTCGACAACAACCCCGGCAGCGTCGCGCACCCCGAGGCTCACGCCCACGGCGAGTCCGACGTGCTGCTGCGCACCCAGACCTCGGGCGTGCAGATCCACACCATGGAGTCGCAAAAGCCGCCCATCTACATGATCTGCCCGGGCACCGTCTACCGTCCCGACACGGCCGACGCCTGCCACCTGCCGCAGTTCAACCAGATCGAGGGCCTGGTCGTCGACGAGGGCATTACCTTTGGCGATCTGAAGGGCACGCTCGACTACTTTGTTAAGTGCATGTTTGGCGAGGACCGCAAGACGCGTTACCGCCCGCATTTCTTCCCCTTCACCGAGCCCAGCTGCGAGGTGGACGTGAGCTGCCACGTGTGCGGCGGCAAGGGCTGCAACTTCTGCAAGCACAGCGGTTGGATCGAGATCCTGGGCTGCGGCATGGTCGACCCCAACGTCCTCATCAACTGCGGCATCGACCCCGAGAAGTACACCGGCTTCGCCTTTGGCATTGGCGCCGAGCGCGTCGCGGCCCTGCGCTACGACCTGCCGGACCTCAGAACGCTCATGACAGGTGATATGCGCTTCCTCAACCAATTTTAATTTGACCTGTCCCGGCGGCTTCCCGGGCCACCGCACCTTGCCTTTCAATCGTCGGTTGCGTACCTAAGTACGCGGCCCTCCTCTTTCAAGGCAATCTGCGGCACCTCGGAAACCCGTCTCCGTAGCTGGAGTTTTCCGTCTGTTTATTGCAGGCGTTACAGATGAAAGGAGACCAGTTATATGCGCGTTTCTTACGACTGGCTCAAGACCATGATCGATATTCCGGAGGATCCTAAGACCCTTTCGGACGAATATATCCGTACCGGCACCGAGGTCGAGGCGATTGACACCGTGGGCGAGTCCTTCGACCACGTGGTGACTGCCAAGGTGCTCACCAAGACCCCGCACCCCGATAGCGACCACATGTATGTGTGCTCGGTCGACGTGGGCGACAAGAATCTCGACGCCGACGGCAACCCCGCCCCGCTGCAGATCGTCTGTGGCGCGCAGAACTTTGAGGCCGGCGACCACATCGTCACGGCAATGATCGGCGCTGTGCTTCCCGGCGACGTCAAGATCAAGAAGAGCAAGCTTCGTGGCGTCGTGTCCATGGGCATGAACTGCTCTGCACGCGAGCTCGGCCTGGGCGGCGATCACTCCGGCATCATGATTCTGCCCGAGGATACGCCCTGCGGCATGCCGTTTGCCGAGTACGTGGGCTCGAGCGACACCGTGCTCGACTGCGAGATCACGCCCAACCGCCCCGATTGCCTGTCCATGATCGGCATGGCCCGCGAGACCGGCGCCATCTTCGACCGCGATTTCCACGTGGAGCTGCCCGCCATCAAGGCCGAGACCGGCCGCGCGACCGACGACGAGCTTTCGGTCGAGATTGCCGACGAGGGCCTGTGCGACCGCTATGTCGCCCGCATCGTGCGCAACGTGAAGGTCGGCCCGTCGCCCGACTGGATGGTCAAGCGTCTCAACGCCCTGGGCGTGCGCCCGCACAACAACATCGTCGACATCACCAACTACGTGATGATGCTTACCGGTCAGCCGCTGCACGCCTTTGACCTGGACACCTTTGCCGAGCGCGATGGCCATCGCCGCGTGGTGGTTCGCGCCGCCCAACAGGACGAGAAGTTCACGACCCTCGACGGCGAGGAGCGCACGCTCGACGCCGGCATGGGCCTCATCACCGACGGCGAGCGTCCCGTGGCGCTGGCCGGCGTTATGGGCGGCATGGATTCCGAGATCGAGGACGACACCGTCGACGTGATGGTCGAGAGCGCCTGCTTCAACGCCGGTCGCACCTCGCACACCAGCCGCGACCTGTCGCTGATCTCCGATGCCTCCATTCGCTTTGAGCGTCAGGTCGATGAGACCGGTTGCGTGGACGTCGCCAACGTTACCTGCGCGCTCATCGAGGAGATCGCCGGCGGCGAGGTCGCTCCCGGCTACGTGGATGTGTTCCCCGCGCCCAAGACCATCGACAGCATCAAGCTGCGCCTGGCCCGCGTGCACGCCATCTGCGGCGCCGACATCGAGCCCGACTTTATCGAGCGCTCGCTCACCCGCCTGGGCTGCACCGTCGAGCGCGACGGCGAGGACTTTATGGTCACCCCGCCGAGTTTCCGTCCCGACCTGCCGCGCGAGATCGATCTGATTGAGGAGGTCCTGCGCCTGTGGGGTATGGGCCGCGTGACGGCGACCATCCCGGCTGCCAAGAACCACATCGGCGGCCTGACCCGCGAGCAGAAGCTCACCCGCAAGGTCGGCGAGATCCTGCGCGCCTGCGGCCTCAACGAGACCACGACCTTTGGCTTTGCCGCCCCGGGCGACCTGGAGAAGATCGGTATGTCCACCGAGGGCCGCGGCTGCCCCGTGGTGCTCATGAACCCGCTGGTGGCCGAGCAGACCGAGATGCGCCGCTCGCTGCTGCCGGGCCTGCTGCAGTCTGTGGCCTATAACGAGGCCCACGGCACGCCCAACGTGCACCTATACGAGGTCGGCAGCCTGTTCCACGGCCGCGAGAACGCCAGCCTGCCCAAGGAGACCAAGTCCGTGGCGGGCGTACTCTCGGGCCAGTGGAGCGAGCAGTCTTGGAACATGAAGTACCGTAAGCTGCGTTTCTTCTTTGGCAAGGGCATCGTCGAGGAGCTGCTCGCCCAGCTGCGCATCGAGAAGGTTCGCTTCCGTCCCGTCGAGGGCGAGGGCTACGCTTTCTTGCAACCGGGTCGTGCGGCCGAGGTTCTGTCCGGCGGCACCGTGCTGGGCTGGGTCGGCGAGATCCACCCCGAGGCGCGCGAGGGCTGCGGTATCGATGAGGTCGTCGTTGCCTTTGAGCTCGACCTGGACAAGCTGATCAAGGGCGCCCGCAACCAGGAGAACTACCGCGAGTTCTCGCAGTACCCTGCCGTTGAGCACGACCTTGCTATCGTGGTCGACAACGCTGTGACCTGTGAGGATCTTGAGCGTCGTATTACCAGCGCCGGCGGCAAGCTGCTCGAGGGCGTGCGCCTGTTCGACGTCTACCGCGATCCCATCCGCATCGGAGCGGGCAAGAAGTCCATGGCCTTTGCGCTTACGTATCGCTCCGACGACCATACGCTCACCAGCGAAGAGGTCGAGAAGGCGCACCAGAAGATCGTCACCAAGGTATGCAAGGGCGTAAACGGCGAGGTCCGCGGCTAGGATTTGCGCTGGGGTATGGGTCAGCGGTGGTTGCCGCCGAGTCTTACGTGACCGCTATGCTCGATATAAGGCACCGTTGAGCCTTTATATATGACACGCGCATTACATAACGGCGTGCTGCTTTGTCGGCAGTGCGCCGTTTTGCTATGATAGCCCGCGGCGTGTTACGAATCTGACAATGCGTAACACTGACAAGGTGATTTAAGCGGCGTTGCAATTCTGTGCGCCGATAACCGGGAGGCGCCCATGCACATTCCAGATAATTATCTGTCCCCGCAGACCGATGCCGTCATGGCGGTGGCAATGGTGCCCGTTTGGGTCCACTGCATCAAGAAGGTACGCGCCACGCTCGATCGCGAGCACATGGCTTTCCTGGGCATCTGCGCCGCGTTCTCCTTCCTGCTCATGATGTTCAACGTGCCGCTGCCCGGCGGCACCACGGGTCACGCCGTCGGCGGCGCACTCATCGCGCTGCTGCTGGGCCCCGAGGCCGCGGCTATCGCTGTCTCGGTCGCGCTGGCGCTACAGGCGCTGCTGTTTGGCGACGGCGGCATCCTGTCCTTTGGCGCCAACTGCTTTAACATGGCCTTCGTGCTGCCGTTTGCCGCTGCTATCGTGTTCCGTGCGCTCAACAGCCGTTTGCACGACAAGAGCTGGGGCACCTCGGTTTCGGCCATCGTAAGCGGCTGGGTCGGCCTGTGCCTGGCGGCCCTGTGCGCAGCAATCGAGTTTGGTATTCAGCCGATGCTTTTCACGAATGCTTCGGGCGCTCCGCTGTACTGCCCCTTCCCGCTGTCCATTGCCATTCCGGCCATGATGATCCCGCATATGTTGGTAGCCGGCGTGGTCGAGGGCGTGGCGACTGCCGCGATCTACGGCTTTATCAAGAAGACGGCGCCGAGCGTTATCGTCGGCCCCGAAGCCGCCGATGGACAGCTTGCTGCCGAGGGCGCTGCTGCCAAGAAGACCTCGCTGGTCCCCACGCTCATCTTGGTTGCCGTGCTTGTCGTGGCCACGCCGCTGGGCCTGCTGGCCACGGGTGACGCCTGGGGTGAGTGGGACGCCGAGGGCGCCGCGACCGCCGTTCAGGAGGTTGGCGACGACAGCCTGCAGGCTTCGGTCGGTCTCGACACCCCGACCTTTGCCGATGCGCTGCCTACGGGTGATTACCTGCAGGCCTATTCCGAGAAGCAGGGTCTCGGCTTTGCCGGTCAGGCTGCCATGTATATCCTGTCCGGCGTGATTGGCGTGGCGGTGCTCACCATCGCATTCCGTCTGATCTCGCTGACGGTCAAGGAAAGCGGTGCTCATGACGATGGTCGAGCTGCCTAGCTGGCTTGCGGTCGAGCAGCGTTACGAGCCCACGGGCGCTCGTCATCGCGTGATGCAAAAGAACGTCCTGCACCTGGCGAGCCTGCTTGAGCGGGTTCGCCTGGGTGGAGGCGCGCACGAGGGCGGGTCGATGGTCGACCGCGCCCTTTCTTGCG